>NZ_JAHRFC010000039.1:0-57262 GCF_020883015.1 Microcoleus sp. CAWBG640 | reverse complement strand
GGACTACTGGGTGATGTTGAGTGACCGAGATAGTTGAGCATTTCTACTCATTTTTGTCTCGGATGATTCACTTTTACCCCCTCAACCCGCCTATGTGCCAGTTGGGGGTGCGGAATGTGGGATATAAGCATGGGCATGGAGATGGGAAGAGGGGGAGAGGGAGAGATGGGGAGATGGGGAGGTGGGGCGATGGGGCGATCGCGGGAACCCCCGGAACCATTGGTGTCAACTTAAGACTGAAAGCCTTGATAAATGTCGCTTTTACCTAAGTCTAGATCCCCCTAAATCCCCACCCCCCCCTAGCCCCCCCCAAGGGGGGAAGGGGGACTTTGATCGGAATCTTGTCCCCCCCTTGGGAAGGGGGGCTAGGGGGGATCTGGATTTAATAGTCAAACAGCAATCTGTGACTAGGTTTGACGTTAAGTTGACACCAATGCCCCGGAACCCACCCCCGGCCCCTCCTTGGAGGGGAGGAAGAGGGGGATCTAGACTGGGGTAAAAACCAGATTTCTCAGGGCTTTCAGGCTTAAGTTGACACCAATGGGCACTGCCTTGTCCTGATTTCGGGTAATATTACCAACTAACAAATAACAACTAACAACTAACCATGCCCAATTCCCCATGCCCAATTCCCAATCCCCAATTCCCCATGCCCAATTCCCCATGCCCAATGCCCTATTCCCAATGCCCAATTCCCTATTCAGTCACTTGACTGAGCCGCCGCAAATTCAAAATATCGCTCATATTTTTAATTTGCATACAAGTGCGCTCGAACTGTTCTTTATCCTGGATATCCATGCACAAGTCAATTAAGGCTGGAAAACCGGGATAGGTTTTTACTTGAGCGCTGCGGACGTTGACCTGATTGTCTTTTAAATGCGATAATACATCATTGAAAACTCCTACTCGGTCTAGGGCTTCAATTTGAATATTAACCGCATAAGTATTCGGGCGACTGCCATTGCGAGGGCTCGCATTCCAACTCACAGGAACCAACCGATCCCCCGGCACACACTCAACGTTTACACAACCTTGTCGGTGAATAGAAATGCCACGGGTGCGAGTCACAACTCCAATAATTGCTTCCCCCGGAATTGGACAACAGCAGCCTGACAAATGGTAAAGTAATCCTTCAACACCTGCGATCGGCGATTTGTTCGGAGATGAACTCGGCACTGGTTTCGGTGGCATCATCACAGGTATTTGCGTGGGCAATTCCTGAGCTGAACCCACGGTTGCCACCTCAACTTTTTGGCGGAGTTTTACCAAATCTTGGATGCGATTTACTACCAGATTTAATGTCAGTTCACCGTAGCCTAAACCAGCTAATAAGTCTTCGACGCTGTGGTAATTGCAGCGGTGGGCTACTGATTGCATCGGTTCGGATTTGAGCAAAGATTCAAAGCCACTTTTGCCTAATTCTTTCTCCAATAATTCCCGGCCGCGGGCGATATTTTCATCTCGGTGCGATCGCTTAAACCACTGTCTAATGCGGTTTTTCGCTCCGTTTGTTTTGACAAAGTTCAGCCAGTCTAAACTGGGACTACCATTTTTTTTAGTCATAATTTCGACTATATCGCCATTCTTTAAAACTGTGTCTAGTGTCACCATCCGCCCGCCCGCCCGCGCCCCGGTGCAATGATTGCCGATTTCGGTGTGAATGCGATAAGCAAAATCTACGGGTGTGGAACCTTTATTGAGAGCAATGACATCTCCGTTGGGAGTAAAAACATAGATATCTTCGTCAAATAAGTTGTCTTTAATGCTTTCTAAATATTCCCGATCGTCTTTCAGATCGCTTTGCCATTCTAGCAGTTGCCGCAGCCAAGTAAATTTCTCGTCGTCTCCGGTGACTTTCGTATTGCTAGAACCACCTGTTTCTTTGTATTTCCAGTGGGCAGCAATCCCGTATTCTGCGATGTGGTGCATTGCTACTGTACGAATTTGCACTTCGATGGGCCGGCCGCTGGTTCCGATTACTCCTGTGTGCAAAGATTGATAGCGATTTGCCTTCGGTAAACCGATATAATCTTTAAAGCGGCCTGGTATGGGGCGGAAAGAATCGTGGACGATCGCCAAAGCTCGATAACAGTCATCATTAGTTTCGACAATTATCCGCACCGCAGCAATATCATAAAGTTGGTGAAACCCTTTTTGACTGCGCTGCATCTTCCGATAAATCCCGTACAAATGTTTGGGACGGCCGCTAAGTTCATAGCATTTTATGCCTAATTTTTCAAGTCTTTCTAGCAAACTATTTGTAACTTCTGCCAGTTGAATTTCGCGATCGGACCGTTTGACAGCCACTAAATCCTGAATTTCGCGGTAAGCATCCGGTTCCAGGTATTTAAAAGCTAAATCTTCCAATTCCCACTTAAACCGACCAATACCCAAACGATTCGCCAGGGGAGCAAAAATTTCTCGTGTTTCTAGGGCAATGCTGCGACGCTTTTCTTCTGGCAGATGCTCCAAAGTCCTCATGTTGTGCAGTCTGTCTGCCAACTTGACGACAATGACTCGAATATCTTTAGCCATTGCTAAAAACATCCGCCGAAAATTTTCAGCTTGGCGTTCAGTTTTGCTGGAAAAATTAAATTTAGAAAGTTTTGTGACCCCTTCCACCAACTGTCGCACTTCATAGCCGAACTTTTGTTCCAAGTCTTCGGCAGTCACGTCTGTATCTTCAACAATGTCGTGGAGGAAGCCTGCTGCGATCATCGCACTGTTAGCACCCATATAGCGTAGCATCCCAGCCACAGCTATCGGATGGCAAATGTAAGGTTCTCCTGACTTTCGGTATTGTCCTTCGTGCAAGTCACGGGCAAATTCAAAGGCCTGACAAATTAAGTTGTTGCCAGTGGGACAATGGGAGCTAGAGTCTGCTTCTAGGGTCGATCGGGCATTCAGGCATTCTTGTAGCCAATCGGGAACGATCGCAGGATCGATAGCAGGAGTGAGAGTTTGAGCATTCATGGTAGGCACCTTTAAAACTTACAAATACAAATGGTGAAAAGTCCACTATCGGTTCAATTGCCAAAAATATGTGTTTAGCTATACTAAACTAATTAGATGTCAGAAGTTGCAATCGCCAAAAAGAGTCAATTTTTTTTGTCAACTATAGCGATTAAATTCCATATCGTCCCCCCTCCCAGGGAGGAAAATATAGTGACACTATGGCCGCCCTTACGGGAGACCGATACTGTAGAATCAGAATATTTGGGCAGTGAGAGGTCAGACAAGGGCGATCGAGAGATGCCCTCCCGTCAAAAAAATCTCACTAACTTTAAGAAAAAATCTACTTTGATTATAAATAGAAATTTATTTACAAAATTATGATCTTGTCCGAAAATCGCTATCAGGGGTATCACAAATTAAAGCAAGCACTAGAGCAGCTCCAAAAAACTGCTGCACAGGATAATCTCGATCGAGCTGCACTGATGGCGGAATACAAAAAAGTGCAACAATTTTTCGGAAACCAAATTATGACAACCGACAACAGTGAGTTAGAGTCCTCAGAAACACCCGCAGAACAGTCCTATCTGACGGAAATTCACAAGCAACTGCGAATGTTGGGTACAGATGTCACATTTTTGCAAGCATCCCGCCAGCCAGCGACAGCGACAGCCAGACAAACTGCGGCAATGGAGAGGATTAACACGCTAATTGGCTACTGTGGTGTGCTGCTGCCCAAAAATTATGTAGCTTTAGATACCGCCCAAAAGGCAGAATTAACAACTGAGTTAACCAAGAATTGAGCAGGTAAGGAGAAATTAAAGCCGTGGAATGTCCAAAATGCAAACATCCCAACTTAGAGGGTGGCACATTAGCCGGTGCTATTTCGGTGCAATGGTGTCCCAACTGTTATGGTATCTGGATTCCAGGCCGAGAATACGAAACTTGGCAAAAAAACCAGCGCCAGTGGTCCCTCAAATCCGACAAACGGGAGACAGCCACCGTCGGCATAGAATTTACACCATCTCCCTACGACAGCAAAGCCGCCCTGTGTCCCGAAGATGGTCACTATCTGTCGCGAACAAAAGTTCCTTTTAGCAGAATACCGTTTTACATAGAGCGGTGTACGCTATGCGGGGGAATTTGGTGCGATAACGGCGAGTGGGACCTTCTCGAAAGTCTGGGATTCCACACCGAGATTGACCAAATGTTTTCTCCCACCTGGCAAGCTAAAGCCCGCTTGCAGGAACTGGCGGAAAGGGAGCGCCAAGTCCTGATAGAAAAGCTAGGTCCAGACATCGCCGGCTATGTATTGGAACTTGCAGAAGTTTTAGCAGACCATCCCCATGCAGATTGTGCGGCTACTTATATACTGCGGAAAGCTGAGTTGAAGCGAAAGGAAATTTAGTCCTTTGTTAGTTGACAGTTGACAGCGCCGCCCTGAGCGTAGTCGAAGGGTTGACTGTTAACTGTTGACTGTTGACTGTTGAGAGTAAAAAAAACAACGAATAACAAACAACGAATAACAAATAACCAATAACTAAGGACTAAGGACTAATAACTAATGACTAATGAATATTCTTTGTTTTGCGTTGAAAATCTACGAGTAGCTTATCCTCAGCGCCGTGGCCAATCCGGTTGGGCCGTTGACGGCGTTTCCCTGACACTGCAACCGGGGGAAAAGCTGGGATTAGTTGGGGAATCGGGATGCGGCAAGTCAACTTTGGGACGGGCGGCGATGCGTTTGCTGCCGGAGTCAACCCTGATTGAGGGGCAAGTTCTGTTTAGTGGAGAGTCAATATTTGAAATGAATGCTTCGCGACTCAGAGGGTTTCGGGGCGAAGCTGTGGCACTGATTTTTCAAGACCCCATGACTCGCCTCGATCCTTTGATGACTGTCGGTCAACATTGTATTGAAACTTTGCAGGCTCATCGACCGAATTTGTCAAGAAAGGAAGCTAAAAAACGGGCGATTGAAGTTTTGGAATCTGTAAAAATTCCTGCTTCTCGTTGGTCGCAATTTCCTCATGAATTTAGTGGCGGAATGCGCCAAAGAGTGGCAATTGCTTTGGCTCTTTTGCTCGAACCTAAATTAATTGTGGCGGATGAACCAACTACCAGTTTGGATGTTACTGTCGCGGCCCAGATTTTGCAGGAATTAACGCGACTTTGTGCTGAACGGGGAACGGCTATTTTGTTGATTTCTCACGATTTGGCGATGGTGGCTGAGTATTGCGATCGCATTGCGGTGATGTATGGTGGCAAAGTGGTAGAAACCGGACCAGTGGAGCAAGTTTTTCAACAACCACAACACGAATATACTCGATCGCTCTTAAAAGCAGCTTTGCACATTCAGAAGGAAGAATACAACCCCGTACCGGGAGAAGATAACCCCCCCCTACCCCCCCCAAGGGGGGAAATTCAGTCTCCCCCAAGGGGGGAAAGTCAGCCCCTCCCAAGGGGGGAAAGTCAGCCCCTCCCAAGAGGGGAAACTCAGCCTCTGCCAAGGGGGGAAAGTCAGCCCCTCCCAAGAGGGGAAACTCAGCCTCTGCCAAGGGGGGAAAGTCAACCCCTGCCAAGGGGGGAAATTCAGTCTCCCCCAAGGGGGGAAATTCAGTCTCCCCCAAGGGGGGAAAGTCAGCCCCTCCCAAGGGGGGAAAGTTCATCCCTCCCTAACCCCATGGAAGGGGGGAACGAGGAAAGCAATTCTCCTCTGTTGAGGGTGACAAATTTGCAGCAGCACTACAGTTTAGAAAGCAATTTATTAGAACAGTTATTTTCTGGGAAACGTGATGTAATTAGAGCAGTAGATGGGGTTAATTTCCAGCTAGAAAAGGGAGAAATCCTAGGGCTGGTAGGGGAGTCAGGCTGTGGCAAAAGTACATTGTCACGGACGATTTTGCAGCTAATTCCCTCGACGGGTGGCAAAGTGGAATTTCAGGGAATAAATTTGACAGCCCTGACTAGGGATGCTGTGAGGAAACACCGCCGCCAAATGCAAATGGTATTTCAAGACCCCCACGCTTGTTTGAATCCGATGATGACTGTGGGAGAAAGTATTGCTGACCCTTTATTGATTCACAAACTAGCTAATACCCGCGAAGCTAAAAGACAAGTAATCCAAATGTTAGAACGGGTGGGTTTGACTCCTGGGGAAGATTTTTGGAGTCGCTATCCAGCGGAATTGTCAGGAGGACAACAGCAGCGGGTTTCCATCGCTCGCGCTTTGATTACTCGCCCACAATTGATTATTTGCGACGAACCGGTGAGTATGCTGGATGCGAGTGTTCAAACCCAGGTTTTAGAACTGATGTTGGAATTGAAGCAGGAATTTAATCTCACTTATTTGTTTATTACCCATGATTTGTGGGTGGCGCGATTTTTTTGCGATCGCATTGCAGTGATGAATGCTGGCAAAATTGTGGAAATTGGCAAGACTAGGGATATTTTTACGAATCCACAGCACCCTTACACTCAGCAGTTGTTGCAAGCTGCTCCTTTATTGGCTCGAACCAATTGATTTTGGATTTTGAATGGGGGATTTCGGGAATTTGGCTTTAAATTAGTTAAAGTAAAGGCAGACATTTGAAATCATTCCACCGACACCAAGCACCATATGGCAGAATCTGACCTAGGCAGTTTTGCGGTGGCACCGGAAGCCTCATTCGCGATCGCAGAAGATGAAGACATCGAGATCGATCTTCCGACTTTAACTCGCTCGTCAGCATACAACAACTGGTCTGCCGACGATCCCGTCGGAGCTTTGTTCAAGGAAATGGCTCGCTATCCCCTGCTGACTGCCACCGAAGAGGTAGAATTAGCTCGTCGCGTCCAAGAATTAGTAGCCCTTGAGGAACTAGAACAGAATTTGAAGCACGAATTGGGGAGAAGTGCCACAAAAGCTGAACTCGCAGCGGCTTTGGGTTTGAGCGAAACTCAACTGCAAAATCTCCGGTATCAGTGTCAGTCAGCGAAACGGAAAATGATTAGCTCGAATTTGCGGTTGGTGGTTTCCATCGCCAAACGCTATCTGAATCGGGGCGTACCTTTTCTGGATTTAATTCAAGAAGGCGCTTTGGGTTTAAATCGAGCAGCCGAAAAATTCGATCCTGAGAAAGGTTACAAGTTTTCTACCTATGCCTATTGGTGGATTCGCCAGGGAATTACTCGCACAATTGCCAATCAAGGGCGGACGATTCGATTGCCGGTTCACATTGTCGAACAATTAAATAAGCTAAAAAGAGTTTATCGGGATGTTAAGCGCTCTCTCCAACGCAATCCCACCGAAGCTGAACTTGCTAAAGCCATGGAAGTTACTTCGGAACAACTTCGTTACCTCCAGCAAGTACGCCGACAATCTTTGTCTCTCAACCACCGTATCGGCTCGGAAGAAAGTTCGGAACTGTTGGATGTGATAGAAGATAGCGTGACGCAATCTCCTGAAGCTCAAATGAATGAGATGATGATGCGCCAAGATATTTTGGAGGTGTTGGACAATATTTTGACAGAGCGGGAAAAAGAGATTGTGGCAATGCGTTATGGCTTAGTAACCGGGGAACCTTACACTTTAGAAGAGGTGAGTAGTTTGTTCAATTTGTCCCGCGAACGAGTCCGTCAAATTCAAAATAAGGCGATGCGGAAACTCCGGCGACCTCAAGTGACAGAACGCTTAAAGGGATGGCTGAAATAAGATCATTCGGCGGTTGAAACCGCTACTACAGAAACAAAGTCCGCCTCCGCGGACTAAGAAATAATGGTATTTTGATGTTTGATTGTCACTTAATGCTGGTTTATGTCTTCTGAAATAATTTTGCGTCCAGCTACGCGGGCAGACGTGCCCGTGTTGTTTGATTTGATTAAAGCTTTGGCTGAGTACGAAAAGTTATCGGATGCTGTCACGGGCAGTGCTGTGGATTTGGAGAACCATTTGTTTGGCGATCGACCTTTTGCCGAAGCAATTTTAGCAGAGTCCGAAGGTCGAGTCGTGGGGTGGGCGCTATTTTTTCACAACTATTCTACTTTTCTGACTCAGCCGGGAATTTACTTGGAAGATTTGTTTGTCCTCCCTGAGTTTCGAGGGCGGGGAATTGGCAAGTCTTTAATAGTATATTTAGCGCAATTGACAGTCGATCGCGGCTGCGGGCGTTTGGAATGGAGTGTGTTGGATTGGAATGAATTGGCGATCGGATTTTACAAAGGCATAGGTGCTAATGTGATGCCCGACTGGCGGATTTGTCGGCTGGCGGGTGAATCTCTGGCGACTTTGGCATCAAAGTAATTCAGATCGAGCTAGGAGTTAAAAACAAGTGGCACAGGCATCTTGCCTGTGAAAAAAAAGTAAATTAGGAGAGTAAATTATGATTATTTGGGTAAACGAACAAATCGATCCATCAGGCATTCTGTATGCTTGCATTGCTTGTGTCAATGAGACTCAAGCTAAACAATGCCATGATTCTTTTGAACAAAATTTAACCCCAGAACAAAAAAAACAGGGCTGGGTTGCTACATTGCGCACTGTCAGCGCTTGGGATGAAGTACCTGTTAATGCTTTGAAATTGAATTAATCAGTGTAATTCAGTATCATTCAATTAATCTCAACTCCTCCATTAACATAGAAATCATTCATCTCTCACTTCTCTTTCTCTGCGCTCTCTGCGTCCTCTGCGGTAAAAAATATCATAAACAACCGCCAACGAAAAAACATATTGCTGTTAAAAGCAATAATTGTCCCCATGTTCATAGGATTGGCTGCTAGTTATTGCGGATTGAGTGGCGATCCGAGACTCGTGCTGGTGTTGATGTCGGGAACACCCACGGCACTTTCTGTGTAGATTTTAGCAGAAGTCTATGAACTCGATCGCGATTTGTTAGCTTGCAGTATTGCCATAACTTCTGTGGGGTTGCTGTTGATGCTTCCAGTGTGGCTAGCTTGGTTTAGTTGAATTTAGGCGATTTGTGGGAAGCCAGAAACCCGGTTTTTTGGAGTCTTGGGAAGTCAGAAACCGGGTTTCTTCAGTAAATTTCGATGAGGATGCGTAAATTATCGCAGAAACCGGTTTCTTAGATTTGGATTGCGTTACTAAAACAGGAAATAAACCCAACACTAATGATTGTTGTAAGACTTATAATACAACTATCCAATATTTTTATAGGAACAAATGAGAGGCGTAAAACAACTATTCCTAAGCAGCTTTACTATTATTACTTTGAGTTGGGTTTTCGGAACTCCCATTCACAGGATACCAGAGGCGATCGCCCAAACACAAGTTCCAATGAGACTGCAACACGCAGAAGGAACCTATGCCCTTACGGTGTCAGAAACCAATACCACAAAATCTGCTTATGGGGGTCAGTTGCGCCTCTATGACGTGCATATCGCCAAGATGTTTGAGGTGACATATGCTGATTGTCAGGAAATACCCAAAGCTGGCTTTAGGATTTGGGAATACTACGCCGGAAATGGTAGAATTAGCATGGGTTCTTTCCGAATTACCTGTCAGTTGGCTAGCGATATTGCTAATACTTATGGTTTAGGGAAACCAGAACGTACTGCGATCGAATATTCTCAGGAAGAAGCTGGGCCGCCAATATCCAGGACTCGTTCTATTCCTATTTTAGATATTAGTGGTAATAAAATTCAGCGGTGGACTAATTTTGTGCAAAGGTTTCGCCCTCAATAATGAATAGGCGATCGGGTAAAATTGATGAAAGATAAATTTCTACAAATCCGATCGCTTCTGGGTTGAGACAATTATCTAGCTGTAAGCCATAATTATTTAAAGTCTAATTATTTAGGAGGTGCGATCGTGGTTATTACTCAAACCAACCCACCAAATCTGACCGACGCGACAAAGACTCGCTTCACTCTAGATGAATATAGGGCGATCGAGGAAACTGCCCAAGAACGTCACGAATATTGTAACGGAGAAATTATCGCTATGCCCGGAGGTTCCCCCGCTCACAGCCGTATTGCCGTAGATACTACGACTTTTCTCAACGTGGCTCTCCGAGACACCAATTTTCAAACCTATAACGGCGATTTACGAATTTGGATTCCTAGCTTCAATCACGGCACTTATCCCGATGTTATGGTAATTGATGGCGAACCGGAATTCAATGGATCTCGCACCGACGAAATTCTCAATCCTTTACTGATTGTCGAGGTTCTTTCGCCATCTACGGAAGCCTACGATCGCGGTGAAAAGTTCCGAAAATATCGCTCTATTGCTAGTTTCTGTGAATATCTGCTGGTGAGTCAAACTGAACCATATATTGAGCAATATCACAATCTCGATCGCCCAAATAGCGATCGCTGGCAATGGCAAGTGTACGATGGGCTCGATCGGGCGATCGTCCTGCACAGCTTGAATATAGAGCTTCCGATGGCTGAAGTCTACCGCCGGATTAGTCTTTAAGGGCGATTTTTTCAAGTTTGAAATGAATCATGTTTAACTAAAAATATAAGTTTAGGAGAAAGCTATGGTTACTCTAATTCAACATCCAGGGCAAAACCAACTTGAAACCCCAGCAGAGGAAAAAGTCTGGACTGATGCTGAATTCATGGCACTCAACCGAGATGGACACCGCTACGAAATTGTAAATGGAGAACTAATTGACATGGGAAACAGGAGTGCAAAACACGGTTATGTTTGCAGTATCTTGATGATTTTGCTCGGTGGTTATGTCCGCATTCAAAAACTAGGCGCGATGTTCGATTCCAGCACTGCTTTCAAGATGAAATCAGGAAACAAGCGATCGCCCGATGTTTCATTCATGGCAAAAGAACGCTTGCAAGGGTTAGAAGAACTACCCGATGGCTTTTTAGAAGGTGCGCCCGATCTTGCCGTAGAAATCCTTTCTCCTAGCAATACTGTGGCAGAAATTCACGACAAACTCGTAGAATATTTTGAAAATGGAGCGCGTTTAGTTTGGGTGATTAACCCTAAAGAAAAGTATGTGTTGGTGTATCGATCGTCCCAAGAACCCGATCGCCTGCTCAAATCCGTTGACTCCCTAGATGGCGAAGAAATCGTCTCCGGCTTTACTCTTCCGGTTGCGGAGTTATTTCAAAAACTGGCGTTTTAATTAATTGGGCGATCGGGCTATAGTTCTTCATCCCAAAGTATGATAGAGTTAATGTATCAAAAAATAATTAAATACTATGACACTTGAAAATCTTGAAGCTGAGGTTCTTGCACTTCCAAAGAACTCTCAAGCAGCACTACTATCGCGACTTATAGAACACTTGTGGCGTGGTGAAATAGATCGAGAAGTTGGATCTATCGGGGGTGAGGATGCCCAAAAGCGCGATACGATAATCAATATCCGAATGAATCAACCTCAAAGCGATTTAATCGATCGCGCGGCTCAAATACAAGGAAAAAGTCCCTCAGAGTTCATGGTAGAGTCAGCTTATCAAAAAGCCCAAGATGTTCTTTTAGACCGGTGTTTTTTTGGGTTAGATGAAGTTAAATTTAAGGAATTTGTGGCATTGCTAGATGCTCAACCTATGGGAAATGAAAAGCTACACACATTACTAACAACTAAATATCCATGGGATTAGAACAAGATCGACAGCAGCTTTCTCCTCCCGAAAAACTGAATTTATCACATCAAATTGACAGCTTTAATTCAGATAACAATGAGTTAAATGAATGGTTAAAACGTCGTGCTTTAAAAAATGAGTTAGAGGGTGCTTCAAGGACTTACGTTGTCTGCGCTGGCCAAGTGGTTATTGCATATTACTGTCTTGCTAATGGCGCACTAGCACAAACTACTGCAACAGGTAGAGTTAGGCGTAATATGCCAGATCCAATTCCAGTTATAGTAATTGGAAGACTTGCAGTCGATCGGCACTGGCAAGGTAAAGGTATCGGGCGTGCTTTGCTGCGAGATGCTATCCTTCGCACTTTGCAAGCTGCTGAAATTGCGGGAATAAGGGCAATTTTGGTACACGCTATTTCGGAAGAGGCAAAGCAGTTTTATGAGAAGTGCGGGTTTACTGCTTCACCTATCGATCCGATGACACTTATGGTGACAGTTAATGATGCTAGAAATGAATTATAATTATGAGAGAGTTAATGTATCGGAAAATTATTAAATACTATGACACTTGAAAATCTGGAAGCTGAGATTCTTGCACTTCCACAAGACTCTCAAGTAATATTGCTATCTCGACTCCTAAAACACTTGGGGCGTGGTGAAATAGATCGAGAATTTGGATCGAACCCGGTTTTTTTGCATCGACGCAGATAAGTCCTGTTTCGGTTAAATTAAGGCTCTATAATACAACTATCCAATAGTTTTATAGGAACAAATGAGAGGCGTAAAACAACTATTCCTAAGCAGCTTTGCTATTATTACTTTGAGTTGGGTTTTCGGAACTCCTATTCAGAGGATACCAGAGGCGATCGCTCAAACACAAGTTCCAATGAGATTACAACACGCAGAAGGAACCTATACCCTTACTGTGTCAGAAACCAATACCACAAAATCTGCTTATGGGGGTCAGTTGCGCCTCTATGACGTGCATATTGCCAAGATGTTTGAAGTGACATATTCTGATTGTCAGGAGATACCCAACGCTGGCGGTAGGACTTGGTATTACTTCGCTGGAAATGGTAAAATTGACATGGGGCAATTCAGAATCAACTGTCAATTGGCTAGCGATGTTGCTAATACTTATGGTTTAGGGAAACCAGAGCGTACTGCGATCGAATATTCTCAGGAGGAGGCTGGGCGGCCAATATCAAGGACTCGTTCTATTCCTATTTTAGATATTACTGGTAATAAAATTCAGCGGTGGACTAATTTTGTGCAAGGGTTTCGCCCTCAGTCTGCTAATTCTGAAGGTGGTAATTCGCGATCGAGTATTTCTTTTCCAGTTAGTGAAATTGTTTCGCACATGGAAGGTAAGACGAGAGTCCCAATTTTTCTCCCCAGTCAGCTTCCATTCTCACAAAAAATTTACTTGAAAAACCGAGTCGAAACACAGGGCTATAGCGTTGTAATGGGCCACATACCTAATTGCAGCGCTACGCCATGCTATATCGGGAGTATTTCAGCAAAAAGAGGTGGAGAACCAGCCCAACCACCGATCAGAGGATTTAGGAGTGAATTCAAAACCATTCAATTAGCAGGCCGAACACAAGGAGTTTTTTATAATGGTTGTGGTGCTTATTGCACGGCCTTAGTTGAATGGCAGTATCAAGGCGTTTTGTACCGAGTAACGATGAAGAATGGGCAAGAGAAAATGCTCGTTAACATAGCCAATTCTGCAATTGAAGCTGGGCCTCGCTAGTTAAATGTGGGGACTATTTGATTGCCAACAAATGTAGTATTTAAAAAGTGATACCCATGTTAAAAGAATTAAGAACCATTACTCTTGCAACACTTCTGGTATTAGGAACAGCTAAACTGGGTTCTACTGCACCTCTCCCAAGTCCTAATAATCAAGGGGATTATATGGGAAGAGCTTATCATACTTATTGGGAAGTAGTAGATCCAGATCCAAATGGGTTAAATTGTCGCATGACAAATTCTTCTTTTGAAGAACTTATGCGTGCTGACAACCGCACTCCATTTGAGTTTTTTAATTGGTCTTTAGTTGGTGTCTTAAAACAGGGACAGCGTTTTGAAAGCTTTCCTAGTAATGCTGCTGGTACTTTCAACGATAGCAGGGGTTTACCTTGGCTTTTTGTAGGAAAAAACTACGCTACTGGTGGGGTGCAACGTTGTTTCGTTCGCGCTAATAGTCAATTTGTCAAACCAGTACAGATGTCATCGACTCGCGTACAACCCCAAACGAATCAACCGCTTACAAGTTCCACAGCACTACCGATGAAGCTTGGTTTTGACGAAGGATTTGGATCGATTGTAGTACCAGAAAGTGATACCACAGCATCGGCCTATGGAGGACGCTTAAGGCGATATGATGTTCACATTGCTAAAATGTTTGAAGTCACTCACTTTATGTGTCAGGAGGGGACTTTAACACCCGGTATTACATGGAATTACGAGGCTGGAGGTGGCACGATTAATATGGGAAGTTTTGTAATAACCTGCCGACTTGCTAATCAAATAGCTAGTGCCTATGGTTTAGGTAAATCAGAACCTACGAATGTTACTTTTTCGGCTGGTGAAATCGGTCGCCCCTCTGTCAGCAGTTTCAACGTTCCCATCCTAGATATTACAGGTAATAAAGTACCGCGCTGGATAACTTTTGTGCAGGGATTTCAGCCAGTGAGGAGGTAGGGCGATTTGTAAGATGTAGGAGGGTGTGTCATAAAAATTACTCTTTTATCTAAAATCAATCTAAATTTGACGCACCCTACATCTAAGCTTGTGATTAAAATATTTTTATTTATAGTTATCATTAATTAATTTTTTATCAAACTCAGTAATATCAGAAAGTGTTTCTAAATTTTCAATTCTAGCTTGTAAAATTTTAATTATTTTATCATTTTCTAAATTTATGGGCTTTCCAAAAAACCAAATAGATGCAGTGCTTATAGTAACAGAAATAAGCACTGCAAAAGGCAGGAAAAAACTATTTTCCGTAAGAGCTAATATTGGCACACAAGCTAAGAGTAAAAAGATAGATAAAACCCAAATCCAAATAGTTATTATTAGACGAATATCTTTTTTTTGTTCGCCAGAACCTAAGTGAACCATCATATTTTATCCTTATCTACTGTATTAGCTGAAGTTTTGCCGATCCTTCCTACTGAAAAAAATTAAATTTAGTAGGGATTACTTTCTACATTTTGAGTTTGAGGAGGATGTAACAATTCCCAACCTTTATAGGCAAGATAACCAACACTAACAGCAGCTATCACAGGAACCGCAGATGAAACTGCTAATCCAGCGACCATTCCACCACCTGCAATGCTACCAATTGCCGCTAAACCTGAAGTAACTCCAGCAGCTCCGAGTCCAGCAACAGAACCCGCAGTAGAAACGGCTGTAATTGTACTAGCGCTACCACCAATAGCTCCAACGATCACGCCTGCTACAAAAGCTTCAGCTTTACCTGAATCACCTGGCGGATGAATAATTACTGTGGTATTATTAGTGGTATTAGTGGTATTAGTGGTATTAGTACAAATTTGATGGTCTGTATGGCTCATTTTGTCTGTCTCTGTAGTACAGACAATAGTTTCACCTGCCGCCCATGCCTGGTTAGAAAGTATAGGAACCTGGATAGTAAGGAAGAACACAGTCAGAGTTATGACGGCAACTAAACGATGCCATTTTTTTTTTGACTTCACAGTTTATATTCTCCTATTAGGTGCAAAATTTACGATTTACATATTCTTAGTATAATTATATTGATTAATATTTACCTTTGACAACTCAAAACCGTAGCATTCAGTACCCAATTTTTCTAACCATCCCGAACCAATTTAGTATAATTTGGTAGAATTCAGTTGACAAAGTAGGATTTAGTAGGATATAGTACACTCAACCTCACTCAACCCTGACCATGAATGTTGAAGATGTTGTACAATGGGTAAATAATTTGATTGTTAACAAAACGGGAGAACATCTCACACCCCTACAGGAAGCAATATTAACGGGTGTTTGGCAAAGACAAAAATATCCTCAAATCGCTAAAGAGTTTAATTGTAGTGAATCTCACGTTAAAAAAGAAGCGGCTAAGTTATGGGAAAAGTTACGTGAGGAATTAGGAGAAGACCTTAATAAATTTAATTTTCGTTCCAAGTTAGAAAAAAAGCATATAGTTTCTAACATTTCTCATTTGCATGACTCTTTATTACAAATTGATAATGTGATTTGTGGTCAATTTATACAAAATATTAAAAATGCAGAAACCCGATCGCCCTTTCCCCCCGACTCTCCCCAAAACAAAAATCAATCCCCAATCATCGATTTAACAGAAGCACCCGAACTCCCTTACTTTTACGATCGCACATCCGAACTCTCCACCCTCAAACAATGGATTTTGCAAGCCCACACCCGCTTGATTACCGTCTACGGCTTAAGCGGAATTGGCAAAAGCGCGATCGCCCTCAAACTCATCGAACAAATTCAAACCGAATTTGATTATATTATTTGGTTAAGTCTCACCAATACACCCACACTTTCAACCCTCCAAACCGAACTCAAGCAATTTTTTGGGCGATCGCAACAACCCCCATTACCCACAATCATTGATTATTTTCGCACCTCACGCTGTTTAGTAATCCTTGATGACGTACAAAATATTTTTAGAAGCAGTCAATTAGCAGGTCAATATTTAGCAGGCTATGAAGACTATGGCAAATTTTTCAAACAAATTGCCACATCCTCTCATCAGAGTTGTTTAATCCTCCTCAGTTGGGAAAAACCCAGAGAAATTACTGCTTTAGAAGCCGAAAACCTAGCTACCCGAACATTACACCTCAAAGGGTTAGGAGAAGAAGCCGCAGAAATTCTCAGAGAAAAAGGATTAGCAGATGAGGAAAAATGGTCAGAATTAATCACCCTTTATCAAGGTCATCCTTCCTGGCTAAATATCATCGCTGCAACAATTTTAGAATTATTTGATGGTAGCGTTTCCCTGTTTTTAGCAGATGGAAGTGATTTATTTTTAGGTGACTTAGAACCCCTTTTAGAAACTCACCTAGAGCGTTTATCAGACTCAGAAAAAAAGGCGTTATACTGGTTAGCCAGTCAAAATGAAGCTGTAGATATTTCACGACAAGCTGCTGATAGCCTCTTATCCAAATCAGAATTTTGGCAAGCCATACAATCCTTAGCCCGACGTGGCTTAGTGGAAAAAGTGTTAGTAGGAACGCGATCGAAGTTTCAGATTAATCGTGTATTTCAACAATATATTCAATCTAAGTAACATTCCACCTCTTTATTTCTTAGTCTGCGGAGGCAGACTTTGTTTGTGTAGTAGCGGTTTCAACCGCCGGGTTTGTGAGTAGCGGTTTCAACCGCCGGTACTATCTTAACCCGACGCGAAAAGATTGCCCCATCGGTTGAAATTCTTGAGTTTCTTCCCGCTGTAACTGCTGTCTAATTTTGGCAAATTTCCTAACTGTTTCCACAGAGTATAACCGTTCTCCACAGCTTAGGCAAACTTCAGCCGACACTTTTAAGATAGCAGTATGGTTGCCGCCCCGTAAAAGTTTATCGACTTCTTTGATAACTATTTCACCACCGCAAATAGGGCATTTTTCTACAGATAGCATTGTTAATTTCTCCTTTGTATCCAATTAATCCATCGATTCGCATCGGGGCGATAAACTGTAATTAGGATGGCTAGTTTATTACTAGGGACATAAGACCAAACACTGTGAATGGGATCGCCTCTAAAGCTTTCACCATAAATTAAGTATCGGGGATAGGGTTTTTCTTTGGGATAATTTTCGATAATTTCACCATAAAGGACGGAAAAGTAGATTTCATCAAATGAGAGATTATCATTCTCTGCTTCTTCATCAGCATGGTCTGTAATTCGCACCCGATTTTCTAATATTGCTTCTATGATATCGTTTAGATTCATTCGTTGAAAGTTAAATCTTACATAACCTATGGGTGGTTTCACCAGCTCCAAAAGCAATTAAACCATACGATCGCACTTCTCAACTTCTACATCGATCGCACAAAAGCATTCACCGCATCATATTGATCCGCCATCCGCGAATAAAACTCGATCGATCGCAAATCCAACTCCGGCAAAAGTTCACTCTTACTAACCAACTCATATCCCGTTGGACGCAAACAATAAACCGAAATTACCCCATCCTCCCAAAACCAAACCTCCCGCACACCTATCCGACGATAGATTTCCAGTGTATCAATTCCACCACTCGTCACCGTTATCTCGATCGCCAAATCTGGAACCGACTTGCGCGTACCCAAACAATAAGACTCATCTGGTTCCTTCCGTGCACCCAACTCCTTCATCCCGATAGTTGTGCTCCCTCGCCCGTAGAAACGAATGTCCTTCGTCCGCATATAAATCTCTAAAACCTGACCTAAAGTATTTTTAGGTTCTTCATGTTCCTCAGATAAAGGAGCCATAATTTCTAAACACCCATCCAAATATGTTAAACGCGCCCCAGTGTCCGCCAAATCTGCATCCAATTTTTCCAGAGTCTCCCATGTCACGTTTGACAGGAAAGCCGCACCTGTACCCAATCCCGCTTTAGAAACTGCGACAACCATTTGACTTACCTTTTACGATCGCTCTTCCATAATATAAGCCTATCCTAATATTCTATTCTTTAGTCTGCGGAGGCAGACTTCGTTTGTGTAGACGCAATCCCCCCGTGGTTGCCCGATTTTAACCGCCGAGTTTGATTCTGTTAGAAACCGGGTTTCTTCCTGAATTTTGGTGGGAATTCCGAGATTGTCGCAGAAACCCGGTTTCTTGGATTTGGGGAAAAGCCCAAACAAAAAGCGCCCCTATTTCTAGGAGCGCTTTTTGATTATCTCAAGTTAAAAATTAACCGTTGATAGAAGGAGCAACCAAAGCAACTGGTGTGGTTTCGCCAGCGGCCAAGTCGAGTGGGAAGTTGTGAGCGTTGCGCTCGTGCATTACTTCCATACCCAAGTTAGCGCGGTTGATGACATCAGCCCATGTATTGATGACACGACCTTGAGAGTCGATAATCGATTGGTTGAAGTTGAAACCGTTCAAGTTGAAAGCCATGGTGGAGATACCTAGTGCTGTGAACCAGATACCAACTACTGGCCATGCACCTAACAAGAAGTGCAAAGAACGGCTGTTGTTGAAAGAAGCATATTGGAAAATCAAACGACCGAAGTAGCCGTGGGCTGCAACGATGTTGTAGGTTTCTTCTTCTTGACCGAATTTGTAACCGTAGTTTTGCGATTCGGTTTCGGTTGTTTCACGAACCAAAGAAGATGTTACCAAGGAACCGTGCATGGCGGAGAACAAGCTACCACCGAAGACACCAGCAACTCCCAACATGTGGAAGGGGTGCATCAGGATGTTGTGCTCAGCTTGGAACACGATCATGAAGTTGAAGGTACCGGAGATACCCAAAGGCATACCGTCAGAGAAGGAACCTTGACCGATTGGGTAGATCAAGAATACTGCGGTGGCTGCTGCAACTGGTGCAGAGTAAGCGACGCAGATCCAAGGACGCATACCTAGGCGGTAGGACAATTCCCATTCACGACCCATGTAGCAGAAAATGCCGATCAGGAAGTGGAAAATCACTAGCTGGTAAGGGCCGCCGTTGTACAACCACTCATCGAGGGAAGCAGCTTCCCAGATTGGGTAGAAGTGTAAGCCAATGGCGTTGGAAGAAGGAACAACAGCACCGGTGATGATGTTGTTACCGAACATCAAGGAACCAGCAACTGGTTCGCGGATGCCGTCGATGTCCACAGGAGGAGCAGCGATGAAGGCAACGATGTAGCAGATGGTGGCAGTTAAGAGGGTAGGAATCATCAAGACGCCGAACCAACCGATATAAATCCGGTTGTCTGTGCTTGTGACCCACTCGCAGAACCGTTCCCAGACATTGGCGCTTTCGCGCTGCTGTAAGGTTGTTGTCATGGTTTTATGATTGCTTTATTTGGTTTTCAATGTTCGTGGCGGTTGTTTGTTCCGCCATGTAAATAACATAAACCTTTTATTTCAATTTGTAAAGGCCTTCTCAGCACAACTTTTGTTATGACTATCATAAGTATAGCTGATATAATGGCGAAGCCGTTGCTGTATATGGGTTTTAAATGCAGGATGCGGAATTTGTTGGCGATCGCCTCAGAAGCAGAATGCTGATAATGTAGCTGCACAAGGAGAGCGGGACTGGTGTCAGTGTTAAGATAAGTTAAGCGGGGCGATCGCCAAGCGCAAAACTAAAAATTATTAAAAACCCCAAGGAATGTCCCGCACCGTCACCTACAGCCCTGCTCATACCATCGTTCCCACTTATGAGTGTTTTAATCGCTGCACATACTGCAATTTTCGAGCTGAACCGCTGGAAAGTCCTTGGCTGACGCTACCACAAGCCGAAAAACGGCTCCAGCTACTGCAAACTCAAGGTGTGATTGAAATTCTCATCCTCAGTGGCGAGGTACATCCCCAAAGTCAACGGCGCAAAGCTTGGTTTCAGCGCATTTATGAGCTCTGTGAACTGGCACTTGCTCTAGGATTTTTGCCACATACTAATGTAGGTCCGCTCAGTTTTGAGGAGATGGCTCAGTTAAAACAGGTGAATGTCTCCATGGGGCTGATGTTGGAACAGTTGACACCGAGTTTGCTAACAACAGTTCACCGACACGCACCGAGTAAAGTACCTGCCCGGAGGCTGCAACAGTTAGAATGGGCTGGGGAATTGCAGATTCCGTTTACCACTGGTTTGCTGCTGGGAATCGGGGAAAGTGAGGCAGATTGGGTGGAGACATTAGAGGCGATCGCCCGGATTCATTCCTGTTACAATCATATTCAAGAAGTTATCCTGCAACCTTACAGTCCGGGAAATAAGCAAAGTTGGGATGGTGAAGTTTTTGATGTTACAAAAATGCCGGAATTAATTGCGATCGCCCGCAGCATTTTACCTGATGAAATCGCCTTACAAATTCCGCCAAATTTAGTGACCAAGCCAGACATATTAATCGCTTGCTTAGAAGCAGGTGCTAGAGATTTAGGAGGAATTGGGCCAGTGGATGAAGTTAATCCCGATTATCCTCACCTCCAACACCAAACTTTAACAGAAATTTTAGCAGCCGCAGGATGGCAACTCGTGCAGCGTTTGCCTGTTTATCCTCACTACGACAATTGGCTCCCCCAGACATTACAAACTGCTGTAAAACACTGGAGAGTTAGTCATTAATTATTCTAATTTATTAGTCCGCTGGGAGTGGACTTCGTTGCTGTAGGGGCAATCCCCCCGTGGTTGCCCGGTTTCAACCGCCGAGGGATCAAATAATAAACTATAGAGAGTTTAAATCAAAGAACCACCACCATCAATCCAGACTTCCGTACCTGTGATAAACATGGAGGCATCTGATACTAAAAATAAAACTAATTGGGCAACTTCTTCACTAGAACCTGCGGTATTATTAGTCAAAGGAATCAGATCGTGAATGAAATCAGCCGAGCCTGGAATATGATCGAGATGTCGCTTAGTGGTACTTTCCTCAATCCCAGTCAGCACCCCACCCGGACAAATGACATTAACTCGGATTTTGCTAGCAGCAAGTTCTAGCGCCAGCATTTTGGCAAAAGTTACTTGAGCAGCTTTAGAACAAGCATAGGCGGTGGCACCAACTTTCCTGAAATTTCTAGTGCCATTAATCGATGAGGTAATGACAATAGCACCTCCTTGTTTTTTCAAATAAGGAACAGCATACTTGACAGTCAAAAAAGTACCTCTGAGGTTAGTATTAATTGTCCTATCCCACTCCTCCGGTTCGAGGTCTTCTATGGGCGACCAGACACCATTAATCCCCGCATTCACAAACACAGTATCTATTTTTTTATATTGTTCAAAAATTGTTTTAAATGCCTCTTCCATTTGTTCAGAATTTGCTACATCTGCGACAAGTGCCAGTCCACTGCCTCCTTGATTCACCAACTGGCTGACAGTTTCTTGCCCGCTATCGAGAAGGCGATCGATAATAGCAACTTTTGCTCCTTCCTTTGCCATTAAAATTGCTGCTGCACGACCAATCCCCGACCCGCCACCAGTAATAACGGCAACTTTATCTAAAAGATTCATAATTTTTATATATAAAATATTTGAAGGATTCTAACAATCAAAATAACAAGTAACAAATAACAAGTAATATTGTTTCCGGTTACATCGGAATGATTTAACCGCAGAGAACACAGAGGACACAGAGGGAGAGAATAGAGTTCTGAATAATTCCGATGCTACCGGATTTGATATAACAACTAACAAGAAATACATCTTGTTAGTTGTTATAGGGTCTTTAGGATTCTGGAACCCAGACTGAAACTGAACCAGCATTACACCTAAAATCAGCCCAACCTTCGTCATTAGTTGTGATAGATTCTTTGATGTTTTCGGTAAGATCAATATAGGTACGATTCGGTTGTCCGACTTCCATAAACTTAGTACCATCACCGCCGTTAGTCAGTACCACAGCCATGCCACCTGGATGTTCTTCATCTCCAAGTCTCGTCCAGCCAATAGTATTGGCGTGGTCAAAGTAATCGTATTGATTACCGTAGGAATAAGTTTGGCGGGCGAACAGGAATTTATCAATAATCCATTGATGTTTCTCTAACCAAATTTCGTATTCGTTACCATCTTTTCCTCTATCCTTGTAATGAGTCCCGTAATAATCGGGGTAAAAAATACAGGGATATCCTTCACGACGCAGCAGAATTAAAGCATAAGCAAGGGGCTTAAACCAAGACTCGACAACAGACTCTAGGGATTGTAAAGGTTGGGAATCGTGGTTATCTACTAGAGTAACGGCGAGAGTTGGTTGGTGCTGGACGAGGCTGCCGTCAAAAATTGTTCTCAAGTCATAATTATTGCCTGCTTTGCTGGCTGCATAGAAGTTGTAGTGAAGAGGTGCATCAAATAAGGATACTTTACCATCGGTAACAGTAATGAAGTGGTGCAAAGCTTCGACTTCGTAAGACCAATATTCGCCGACGGCAAATAGATCGCGTTTGGCATAGTTGCGAACGTGTTCTAACCATTCTTGGAAAAACTCTGCTGATACGTGTTTGACGGCATCAAAGCGAAAGCCGTCAACGTTTGTTGTATCGACATACCACTCACCCCAGTATTTTAATTCCCCGGTGACTTCTGGGTTGTCCATATCCAAATCACAACCCATCAGGTAGTCAAAATTGCCTTTTTCTAAGTCTACATTTTGGTCAAATTCTTTGCCTTTGAGCAAGTAAATGGCATTGGCATTTGTGTCGTAAGCATTGTAATCAATGGCATCAAAATGCCACCAATGCCATTCCATGCTGGAATAGGTTTTGCCACGACCAGGGAAGGTAAAATGAGTCCAAGCCTTAATTTTTTGATACTCGCCTACGGTGTCATTGCGGTTGTCGGGATTGAAGGGTGTAGCTTCGACTTCTTCTTCTTCATCAGCTCCTAATTTGTGGTTAAAGACAACATCAGCATAAATCTTAATTCCTAGATCTTGTGCTGCTTTAATCGCTCGCAAATACTCCTCTTTTGTCCCGTATTTCGTCCGGATCGAGCCTTTTTGATCGAACTCACCTAAGTCGAATATGTCGTAGACACCGTAACCCACATCCATACCGCCGCCCGTTCCTTTATACGCGGGTGGCAACCACAGAGATGTAATGCCCATTTTGGCTAAATCTTTGGCAGATTCGGCTAACTGATTCCAGAGGTTGCCGTCAGCGGGGGTATACCAGTGGAAATACTGCATCATGACGCCATTGACTTCAGACATAAATTTAGTTTCTCCTGTTTGGTAAAGCTGCGGGCTTATTAGTTTATGTTACTAATTAGTATAGATATGCCTGCAATTTGTGGTCAATAGATATCATAAAATATGGGGTCTATCGAAACAATCTATCAATAGATAGATTGACAAAAAACATAAAGTTGATGTTAAAATATTTCAGAACATTTAAAAACATTAAGAGGTTGTTGCTTCTGTGGCTATTCGCTCAACTCTGGTGTTCCAAGTGCCATCGATCGCCAATTCGAGCAATCTAAATCCAGGCGGGATGTGGTCAACTATAATGGGATGGCTTTTGGGTAAAAGTTGGATGCAGGTACTGGGCGTACCCAAGTAAGTAACTGAGCCTCTGTGTTGGTGAAATTCTTGGTGAATGTGGCCGCAAAGGACGATTTTTACTTGAGGATATCGATCGACTATTGCGAAAAATTCATCGGCATTGTGGAGCATCATGCCATCCATTATTTCACAGTCGATCGTCAAGGGATGATGGTGCAAGGCAATCGTAACAGCTCGATCGCCCGTTTGTTGCAATTGAGAATCCAGCCAATCCAAGCTTTCTGGGGAAATTCGCCCCCCACTGCATCCAGCTTCCACACTCGAAAGCAAGAGAAATTGCCAGTTTCCGAGGTTCCACGATTTTTCTGGGGAAATCGGCGGCTTATCTAATATTTGCTGCATTACCAAGAAGTTGTCGTGATTTCCAGGTATCCAGTAAGCGGGGATGTTGAGGGGAGAAATCAGGGATGCGAGGAGCTCGTAGGATTCGGGTGTTTCATCTTGGGATAAATCCCCTGTCAGCAGGAGTAAGTCTGGCTGGGGCTGAATCTGTTGCAAGTGTTCGAGAACTGCTTTGAGGGTGTGGGCGGTTGAGAGGCCTTTCCATGTGCGATCGGGCTCAGCAAACAAGTGAGTATCGGTGATTTGGGCGACGAGTAGGGGAGAAACTGGTGTCATAGATGATGTTGCGCGCGATCGATCTAGTTCTAGAGTACCCTGTCACAGGGGTTTTGGGGATGTGGGAACAAGGGCGATGGAAATTTTTGACAAAAGTGTTGAAATAATCAAGATTTGGTGTAATATAGTAAAGCGTTAAATTTCTGACGTAACGGCGGCATAGCCAAGTGGTAAGGCAGAGGTCTGCAAAACCTCCACCCCCAGTTCAAATCTGGGTGCCGCCTTTTTAGTTTATAAAGTAACAAGTTGTTTGTCACTCATGACAGACTTTTTTCCATTTAGGCGATCGCTCTATCTGGTAGAGTTTGATATGGCAAGGGCGATCGCTTCCTTAAAATCTGGTGAGCTTGTGATTCCGGTTTGGTGCGATCGGATACACCAGCGTTTGGTAAGTCGATTGAGGTGGTAGGTGCGATCGCCAGTAAACCTTAATTTAAAAACTAGAAAATGTTAGGTATGATATGATATGAATCAAAATTCAAAGATTTAATTACTCAACATGATTTGATAAAAAGTTTTCCAGTTGCCAATCCTGATTATATTGTTATGGACATTCCTTATTATGGAATGGTTGCCCAACAGTATTCTAATAAGTCGGAAGATTTAGCCAATATGTCTTTAGAAGATTGGCAGATAGCAATGGCTAGAATTGCTAAAAATTGTGCCACAGCACAAAAAACTGGAACTCTTTGCACTGTTATTTCTCCAAATTATCGGGATGTAGCCAATGGTTTAATCGTAATGGTTACAGATATAATCCGCTCTTTGTGGGAGTCTGCTGGCTATAGCAGTCCTAAATGAGTCGTAAAGTTTTTTACCCCACCCCAACCCTCCCCTTATTAAGGGGAGGGAGTAAGAAATTCACAAATGATTTAGGATTGCTATATATTCTTCACGATAAGGCTTATTCAAGTCGAAGAATCCAGCAAAACCAAAGTCCACACATGGCTAGAATGAATAATAAAGCTAAAGCTAATCGAATTATGTTGACTGACATTACAGAGATTTTAACATTTCGGAGGGTATAAAGGTAATGGATTTAGAAACATTACTCGATCGCATAAACCTTGGAGAAGACCAAGATATTGAATTTAAGTCTGCTGACGGTGGTTTCCCCAAGGAAGTTTGGAAAACTGTATCAGCATTTGCAAATACAGATGGCGGCTATATTGTTCTGGGTGTCACGGAAAATCGAAATAGGTTCGAGATTTCAGGTGTCCGCAATCCTAACGTTTTACTTAAAGAGTTTTGGAATAATCATAATAATCTGCAAAAACTGAGCTTCTCAATTTGCGGCAATTCTGACGTACAAACTTTGAAGATAGAAGATCGTAATTTAGTTATTATTAAAGTTCCCAGAGCAACAAGAACGCAACGCCCAGTTTATATTAATAAAAATCCCATGATGGGAACCTATAAACGTAACCATGACGGGGATTATCCTTGCACTGATGATGAAGTTCGTCAAATGTTGCGCGATGCCAGCAACGATCCTCAAGATATCCAAATTTTAGATAACTTTGACCTTGGCGACCTCGATCCAGAAACTTTAAAATCTTTTCGCCAACGGTTTAGTTCCAGAGAACCAGATCATCCTTGGCTCGGATTCGACGATCGCAATTTATTGATTCAGTTAGGCGGATGGAGGCGCGATAGAAATACTGATAAAGAAGGGTTAACTATAGCTGGTTTACTGATGTTTGGGAGAGGAAATAGTATTTTAGATGCACTTCCCCGCTATCAACTAGACTATCAAGAACGACTGTCTAACGATCCAGAAGTTCGCTGGACATATCGGCTGACACTTGATGGCAAGTGGGAGCCGAATCTTTTCAATTTTTATTATCGCGTCTATAGTCGTTTAGTTAATGATTTAGATATTCCCTTTAAACTAGATAAAGATGCCGTGAGACGAGGAGAAACTCATGTGCATGAAGCTGTTAGAGAGGCTCTGGTCAATGCTTTAATTCATGCCGATCATTTATCTTCTCGTCCTGTTATAGTAACTAAGTTTCCTAATGGTTTTTTATTCACTAATCCAGGTCGATTAAGGATTTCTCTTTTGCAACTTTATGATGGGGGTATCAGCGATCCGCGCAATCCTAAACTGCAAACGATGTTTCAAATGCTTGGTTTAGGTGAAAAAGCAGGCTCTGGTTTTAGAAAGATTCTAAGAGCATGGAAAGAACAACAATGGTTTAGGCCACTCGTTTCAGAAAAATTCGATTTAGAAATGACATCAGTTGCCCTACCAATGCTTAGTTTAATTCCCGAAGACGTTGAGCAAGAACTAAAAGAAATAGTGGGAGATAACTACTGTCAACTAACAGAATTAGATCGGATTATTTTGGTACTAGCGCATCAGTTTGGAGAAATTAGTAATAGTGACATTCAGTGTTACAGACAGGAACATCCTAGAGACATAGGAGAGTGCCTAAAGCACTTGGTCAATAACGGCTGGTTGGCGCAATCAGGACGTGGGCGTGGAACCCAGTATGCTCTACCAAATAAAGGTCAATCGGATTTGCTTTCACTGCTTCCAAACTCCGAACATAACGAGCCTAGCTCCGTGCGTAACGAGCCTAGCTCCGTGCGTAACGAGCCTAACTCCGTGCGTAACGAGCCTAACTCCGTGCATAACGAGCCTAACTCTGTGCATAATGATGAAAACTTATTTTTACTAGAAATAGCTACTCCTGTTCGAGAAAAGAATCGGGTAAGTCCTGAGTTGATGAGAAATACTATTCTGAAACTTTGCTCGGAAAGATATTTAACTGTCAAAAGATTAGCTGAGCTATTGAATCGCAGTTCTGAAACAATTAGAACTCATTTTATTAATCCAATGTTGTCAGAAAAATTACTAGAACTCAAATATCCTGACGAACCAACTCATCCTCAGCAAGCATACAGAACCTTGTTGTCTCAAGGAATCACCAAGATTTCTGATACTCTTTCATCTCCCCAAACCCCATAAAACATCGTTGACGCCAGCTATCCGCCCACAACGGCGGGATCTTAAACTTTGCGCCACTCAATTGCTAATCACTAATTGCCCCAAGGCAATTAGCAATCTTACCCAAACGATCACATTTTACTGATAATTCTCTGCACGATTTCCACCCCTGTTACCGCTTGCCAGCCAAACAGCCCTAAGAGCGCCACATTCAGAAAGATGTGAGTATATCTGGCAAAATCATTACCTTTTTGCATCAAAGGAGTCAGCGACGCAGATATGGCAATAATTGCCGTCATGCCTAACCCTGCTAGCAAGTGGGAACCCACGAACAATTTGCCGTTGTTGATATAGGTGACGGCCATTCCGCCGATCGCACCCGTTACCATCAAGGCTAGCAGCAAAGAACCCATCTGGTGGTGCTTGATGCTGAATTTGCCCTTAATTAACTCTTTTTTGACTTCGCCTTCCGCACTCCTGGTGCGTCGGATTTGAACGCCGAGATACAAAGCATACAATGAGATGGCCAGCAGTACCCACATTAACACTGGGTGGAAAAATTGGCTCCAAACTTTAACAGACTGCGGAATTTCCAGATTCATGGTGTTTTCAGGATTAGCAAAAATACTTCATAAAACTTAGCATACCAGTCAGGCCGTCTCATGCGACGGTACAAATATATAAAATGAGACACTGTTATGCCTGCCACTAAACAAGACGCTTTATTAATCCAAGCTGCCAAAACTGGCAACATTATTCACGTACAAGCCTTACTCGCTAAGGGTGTTAATCCAGACTCCAAAGACTCTGAGGGGACGACAGCTTTGATGTTTGCGGCCCAAAAGGGCTATGCCGAAATCGTGCGTATTTTACTAAATAATGGCGCTAATGTCAATCATGTCAGAAGGCGTTTTGGGCTGACGGCTTTGATGCTTGCTGCGGCTCACAAGCAGGCTGATTCTGTGCGACTGTTGTTGGCTGGGGGTGCGGATGTTAATGCTAAAAATGATGATGGGAGTACGGCTTTGATGGCGGCTGCTCTGAAAGGTGATATCAATGTCGTGCGGCTGTTACTTGCTGCTCATGCTGATGTGAATGTGCGCGATCGCGATGGAGACTCTGCTCTGAAAATAGCTGCTTTATCGGGGAATCAAGCTATTGTCAAAGCTTTGGCTGATGCGGGTGCTGTTGCAGATAATTCTATCCTATTTTTAGCAGTTAGTCAAGGTCGCGCTGAAATTATCCGAATTTTGCTCAATTGTGGTGCTGATGCTAATGTTAAAAATTCCGATAGCAAAACTGCTTTGATGGAGGCTGCTGCTGCGGGTAATTTGTCCGTGGTAGAGGTGTTGTTAGCGGAGGGTGCTGATGTCAGAATTCCCGATAAAGATGGTGAAACTGCTTTAACTTTGGCTGCTGATTTTGGTCATATTGATGTGGTGCAGGTTTTGCTGCGTGCTGGTGCTGATGTGAATGGGAAAAATGGGGATGGGGGAACGGCTTTGATGGCGGCTGCTGCTGGGGGAAATTTGCCGATCGCCCATATCTTACTCGATGCTGGTGCCGATATCAATGCTAAGGACAAAGATGATGAAACTGCTTTAAATTTTGCTGTTGTCGAAGGCTATGAGGATGTTGTGGAATTGCTGTTAAACCGGGGCGCTAGTGTTGGTGCTAGAAATCGGTTGGGCGATACCCCGTTACTGGTGGCTGCTGTTCACGGTTACACTGCGATAGTATCAGCTTTGTTGCAAAAAGTCAATCACGATAATGCTGATTTTCTGAATGCTAAAAACTTTGAGGAGACTGCTTTAACTCTGGCGGCTTTTCAAGGACATACTGAGACAGTAAAGGCTTTGCTCGAAGGTGGTGTTGACCCTAATATCGCAGGGGAGCAAGGAAAAACGGCTTTAATGAAAGCCTGTATTCGAGGTCATGTGGCGATCGCCAAATTATTAGTTGACAACGGTGCTGATGTCAATAGGCGGGATGCTTCCGGTGCCACTGCTTTAATGTGGGCGGCCCATCGGGGTGCTGTCAGTGCTGTGAAGATTTTAATTGATGCCGGTGCGGATATAAATCATAAAAATCAGGGGAATTATACGGCTTTAATGCTGGCTGAATTTAACGGTTATAAAGATGTGGTGAAACTGCTCAAAAGTTCCGGAGCAAGAGAATAATATCGGTGTTATCCTTAAGTTTGTAGTAAGGACTTCTGTCCTTTCTTTGTCTGACGAGCGATCGCGACCTTAGTCCTTACTACCAACCTCAATCTGTTCGCCTTACCCAACCATTAATCGTAAAGCGACTGTCAGCAAAAGCTTTCGAGGGACAACTAACTGGCAAAACTTCGTGCATATAGCGACTCAGAAAAAATACGATGCTATTATTGCGAGGTTCAACAGTTTTAAAAGAATCAGCCGCTACATAGAAATTGTTCTCAATTTTGCTATCATAAATCAGCAATTCTCCGCCAGTAAAAGCCTTTGGTTCTCGATTGAAATAGTAAACATAGGTGAAAAATCTGGTTGCTGTTTCTGGAGAGCCACTATCGTTATGAAGTTTGTAATAATTATTGTCGTTGTGCAGCGTTAATTGAGCTTCTATATCACCAACAGAAAATGAAGGCAGGTTTAATTTTCGCAGCACGTCGGGGAGAATAGCTTTAATGCGATTAATCATCAGTTGTGAAAATTCGGGGAAGGAATGGAGAACCATAGAACGCCGATAATCTTCGGCCTTGGTTGAGGTGCTGGTACTCACAAATTCTGATTCTTTTGCTAAAACATATTTGATGAGTTTATTTTTTTCACTGGCTGTGAGGAAGTTCTCAATTTGGGCGTAGCGAGATATTAAGTCGTCGTTTACATGAGCAGGAATTATAGGAATCTCTAGGGGAATTTCTGGCGGAATCTCTACCGGAACTTCTGGCTGTGGCGGTGGCAGTTGAGCTAAGTAAATGGGCGGTTCGGTGACTAATCCCACTAGGTGTTCGCTGGGAAAACAAAGTGCGGATCGCCCTTCGTCTATGGGAATCTGAAATAAAGTGGGAAAACCGGGGTTCTGTTGGGTGCGATCGACTAAGGTTTTAACCAGATTGTGCAATAAGGGGGCGTCAGATTTGAGGGTAATTGTGCATTGATGTCCGCCCGCGAGCAGGATTTTAACTTTAACATCTTGGGGTTTAATTTGCGGTTGAGTGTAAGTCATAATTTTTTCAGGACTGGATGGAAAACTAGCTAAAGATATGATTCGGAAGGAAAATAATTAGGTAGGGATACAACAGTTTTGTTTCTCTGCAATATGATACACAATTAGTGGGGACACAAACAAGACTGTTTATTGGTGTGATGGTCGATCGCCAAAAATTGAGGTTAATGGGGGAAAGAGTTAAGGAACCGCAGAGGGCACAGAGAGCACAGAGGATGGAAAAGAAGAAGGAGAGGAATAGTCCTGAAAGCAGAGTTCTGAGCCTTTGGAAGAAACTTTGCGAAGAGTTGTACGAGAAGAACTTCAGCACATTGACAAGTGAAGTAGGTGCATCTCATTTTTGCCAATATATTCGTAGGGGAGAAGCATTCCGGCAGTAAATCTCTGATTTTCACTAATAAATTGTGTGCCGGAATGCTTCGCCCTTGCTGATTTAGGATTGCTATAATCAAGCAAACTTAATCTTCAAATAATCATCCTCCATCTTCGCCCCCGAAGGTTGCAGCGCCGCTAAAGCTTGCGGCAACACCAAATTGCGACGGTGATTCCCAATCCTAACATTCAACTCGTCTCCCGTTTTGCTCAACTGAATCTGATTCTTAGCAATTCCCGGCAAATACAGTTCCAGACTGTATTGATTGTTTTCTTGTACAATCTTAATCGTATTTTCTTTGTAATAAACTTGACTGGGGTCTTCGTCTTTGTAAAGGGTTTCTTTCAACCGTTCCAAAGCTGCCAAACCGCACATTTCTTCGGAATAAAGCGGCACTTCTTTAACTGGCAGTGGCATGAAATCAGAGTGAATTTCCTGACGGTACTGCTCCTGGCTTTCTTTCCAGCGTTTGAAAAATGGGTCTGTTACTTCAGCGGGAATAATCCGGTTTGCTACGACTAAATCTGTGGCTACATTGTACAAACTCAAATAGGCATGAGCGCGCAAAGATTCTTTAATTACCATTTTTTCAGGATTAGTAACTAACCTAACTGAGGTAACAGCATTGTCAGTTAAAATCTTTTCCAACGCTTCAATTTGTTCGTAAAATTCATAAGGTGCATCCATCACCTCTTTGTCTGGCAAAGAAAAACCGGCAATTGGTCTAAAAATAGGTTCAACTAAAGGTCGAAGGGCGGCGGATATGCCTTGCAGCGGCTTGTAAAATTTTCTCATGTACCAGCCGCCAACTTCTGGCAAACTTAGCAGTCTCAATGCTGTTCCAGTGGGAGCAGAATCGATAATTAAAACATCAAATTCGCCTTCGTCGTAATGCCGCTTCATTCGCACTAAACCAAAGATTTCATCCATTCCTGGAAGTATGGCCAATTCTTCAGCTTGAACGCCTTCGAGTCCCTGGGCGCGCAAAACTTGAGTAATGTAGCGTTTAACTGCTCCCCAATTGCCTTCTAATTCCCTGAGAGCGTCTAATTCTGCTCCCCACAAATTCGGTTTTACCTGTCGGGAATCGTGGCCGAGTTCCATGTCGAAGCTGTCGGCTAGGGAGTGGGCGGGATCGGTGCTCAGCACTAGGGTTTTGTATCCCAATTCGGCGCATCGCAGCCCTGTGGCGGCGGCTACGGAGGTTTTGCCGACGCCGCCTTTTCCGGTCATTAATATTAAGCGCATTGATTGTTTAGCTCGCCTGAAATTTGTTTATGCCTATATTGTAACGTTATGTAACGAAGATTAATTTAGTCGGGGAATTAATTTGGGCGACAACTAGCCACACAGAGGCAGAAACCGGGTTTTTTACCAAAAAACTGCATCCCAGCCTTTAAATAAAATGAAAAACCCGGTTTCTTTGGTATCTATGCGTCCAGGGCTAATACAGGACATTTCCACTGATGCACTAAATCTGTGCGATGTCAATAGAAAGTTGAGCTTAAAGGGCGATCGCATTTAATTTGTAGGTGTTCAAAAAGGGCGATCGCACTTAATGCTTGTTCAATAAAAGGCGAACCAGACAGACACCGGGTTTTTCAGAAATATCTGGTTTGGAGCTAAAGCAGCGATCGCAACGCATTTAGTCCTTGACAAAAATATCCTTTTCACTTACGATAAAACTTAATACTAAATATTTTAATTTATGCCTGATGAAACAAACAAATTTGCATGAATTAAATGAGCAAGTTTTGTTAGAGGAAACTGAGCCTCTAGCAATAGAGTATAATGGGCGATTAGTTGGCTATTTTTATCCAGTTAGTGCAATGCCAAGTGCGATGGAGGAAATCGATCGCACTTTTACAAATTTAGTACAACAATGGCGCAATGAAACGATAGGTATTTCCTCCACTACAGATTTAGTCATGCACCCTGCTTACCAACAAATTATTAGGATGGGTTCAGTAGTAATTCCTCTGTTATTAAGGGAAGTCGAAAGAAAATCGGGGCGTTGGTTTCATGCTCTGTGTGAAATTACTGGAGAAGATCCAGTACCTTTAGAAAAACGGGGTAAAACTAAAGAGATGACTCAGTTATGGTTAGATTGGGGGAAAGCCAAAGGTTACAAATGGTAGGAAATAACGCTTGGATGCAAAATATTAAAGAATGGATTGAACAAAATCATCCTAATTTAGTGACAACGGGATATAAAATTACCAGCCCAGACACAACTGATTATAATTGTATTGCTTGGGCTGCTGGAAATACAGAAGAATGGTGGTGGCCAGATGCCAAAGGTGGAGACTACTGGCCGCCTAATATACTGCGAGAGGAATCTCTGACTGCTTTTATGATGGCTTATCAAACTTTAGGGTATGAAGTCTGTGAAAATGCTTTGCTGGAAGCTGGTTTTGAAAAGATAGCGATTTATGTTTTAGATGGAAAACCTCAACACGCCTCCCGACAACTTCCTAATGGGAAGTGGACTAGCAAATTAGGTCAGTATGAGGATATAGAACATAATTATTTAGAGGGTTTAGAAGGTAGTATATATGGTGAAGTTTCTTGTGTGATGAAAAGGCGTTTGATTGAGGGGGAGTAATAAACGCATCAAAAGCGCGATCGCATCTCAGCCTGAGACTTGAGAAACCGGGTTTCTGCGATATCTCTGATTTTCACCAAGAATCTCTCATCAGAAACCCGGTTTCTTTGGCCCTGCGTAAGTCCTAATTTATTTAGACTTGGGATGATCTTGACACACTTTTAACTTTTGTTTTTCCTCTGGACGAGTAACGAAATAATCTTTTAACCAGTCGCACCCGGTCGCTAATTCAGAGATAATTTACGCTTAGAAACAACGCAATCTTGCAAATAAAGATTAATTAGTTCCTGGGAAGATATACCTTTTTCCTGAGCCATCGTTTCAAAATATTCAATCACATCAATTCCGAGAGAAATAGTGACCTGTTTTTTTAACTGTTTGGCAAAAGGATTAGGTCTTTTTTTCATTTTTGACAGATCGTATTCCGGTTCCATTGTTTTATATCCTATATTCTTGACTTTCATTTTTATTCGCTTTTCTGGCTGAGATAATTCTAATGATAGAATCTTCTTCTCTAAAACAATGAACTACAAGTAATATTCTCATTTTAGAGCTTATGCCCAGAAGTAAAAAACGTTCTTCTTCTTGGGAGTGATCTTCGTCCCAAAATTGAATGGCATAATCATCAAAGAAAACTGATTCTGATTCTTCAAAAGAAATACCATGTTTTTGTTGATGAATTTTGTTTTTTTGCTCATCCCAGTGAAAGGTTATTTTATTCATTCTGGCAAAATGTCATTCAATCTTTATCCTTAGTCATTAAACCATCTTTGGGAATTTTGACAATAGCCATCTATTGATGCTCCTATCTGTTCGGGTAATAATTTAACTACGATCCAACTTACTCCCGACTCCACACATACCTTTGACAAACTGACTTCGCCTCTTATTGTAAATCATCCGCAACTGAATCGCCCCAAAAGTCAGAAACCGGGTTTCTCATAGATATCTAGTTTTCCCCAACAGTCCCTCATCATAAACCCGGTTTCTTTGGCCCTGCGTAAGTCCTAATTTATTTAGACTTGGGATAATCTTGACACACTTTTAATTTTTGTTTTTCCTCTGGACGAGTAACGAAATAATCCTTTAACTGATCGCACCCTGTCGCTAATAGTTGATTTTTATTTGCTCTTTTATTGGTCTTTACTAATTCCGTCACAGAGGTGTCTATCGCTGTCACTGACATTGGCACTGGGGTTGTGCAAATACGCACGCACCTTATCGCAACCGCGCACCAGTAAATCGTCAAAGTTCAAATTCCACAAAATCACTGTCTTGTCATAACTGCCAGAAGCCAAGGTTTTACCATCGGGGCTGAAACTTACACTATAAACCCCATTGCTATGCCCCTTGAGAGTGTGAATTTCCTTGCCCGTGGTGACATCCCAGAGTTTGATGGTGTTGTCATCACTGCCAGAAGCCAAGGTTTTACCATCGGGGCTGAAACTGACACTATAAACCCCATTGCTATGCCCCTTGAGAGTGCGGATTTCCTTGCCCGTGGTGATATCCCAGAGTTTGATGGTTTTGTCATAACTGCCAGAAGCCAAGGTTTTACCATCGGGGCTAAACCAGCACTTAATCCTAAAATGATTCGCTGTCTTAGGCGTTCTTGTTCTTGTTTCTGGCGATCGCGCAACCCCAACCCCAACTGAATAAACACCCGTTCCGCCTTACTTATATCCTCCAACTGTTGCAACAAATACCCCTCCGCCTCTCCCAAGGGTGCGCCTTGCAACAAATAACCCTCCTTATTCTCATTCCTTTCCCATTCCAGAAACGCCACCTTTAACCGCTTTTTCCATCTCAAAAAAGTATCATTTTCCTCAATCCATTTCCTCAAATCTGGCCATGCTTTAATCAAAGCCTCATGTACAATTTCCACCGTTTCTATCTCAGTCGTTTCATTGCGATTACTCACTACCAAACGCGCCGTCGCCAAATGCGTTACCAAATCCCAAATTATGATCACACTGCCCTCTTTGATTATTCTTATAGTTATTGTTTGATCTCCAGCATCCTTTCTTAAGGCATCAAGGAGATTGTCTAGCTTTGGCTTCACTTCATCGACACGACCTTTGAGGGTAATTTGAGTCCCATTTAAAATCCCCAATTGATTTAATTCTTCTGGATCGACAATATCAGCCAAATCTAAACCTAATCCTTTGCAGATTGCCTCAGCATTATCTGTATAAATTCGCTCTCCTCGAAAAAAACGCTTAACTGTACTCTCTTCTACATAAGCTTTTTTAGCTATTTTAGCTAAACTTAAGCGTCCGTCATTACTGACTCTTATAGATTCCTTTGCTTGTTTAAGTTTTTCTCTTCCTTGATCGTTAGCCTTAATGCTACGAGGTCTATTTTATTGCATGATAAATAATACCTTTTTTTTTACTTTCCATCATATTTTAACTCATTCTACTCTTTTCTTTAGTCAAGGGCAGATGGGGGCAGCCGTATAGCCCCCATCTGCTCCCTATCTACTCCTTGTTAAATCAATAGATGAATGCCACACTAAGTTCAGTGAAGTAAAGCTTCCATAAAGCAATAACCTGATTACTTTCGGATTAAAAGGAGTCATTCGATTATGAACAGTAATAACAGTTTAACCACTACTGCTGTAGGTGGTGCATTAGTTGTCGGTAAATTAGCCACCCTTACTGGTGCAACTGCCACTGGGATTGCCACTACTACTGGTGGTATTGGTATTTCTACTGTGGCTACAGCAACAGGAACAGCAATGTCAGTCGCGATCGCACCCGCCATTGCAATTGCAGCACCTGTAGTCGCTGTTGGAGCATTCATTTGGTGGTTGTCGCGTGATTAATTCTCACTAATCTAATTTTGACGATAGGAGAGTCAGGACTTACGCACGAAGGGCCAAAAACCCGGTTTCGGCGTCAAAATTTATCGAAAAAAGCGACTATTTTTGGAAGAAACCGGGTTTTTTGCGTAAGTCCTGAGAGTTGAAAAAGCTCTGCTAAATACCACTGTTGATATCGACCTGTTACGGGTCGATCTTTTATTGCTAAAAAACAAAAGCATAATCGTCAAACATTAGTCTTGACTGGAAATACCAATTGTTTGAGCACATCCAACCGCGAACAGTTCCAGTAATCGATGTGAGAAACGATTAAACCATCGGGATTGACTTTAAGTTCGCTCCTCCCGCTAATTGCCATTTTCGGCCTCCAAGGTAGCGGTGCCGTCCAACTCAGCGTCCAGCGAGTTTCTATGCTATCTCCCGACTGCGAAATCCCGTGCAAATCTAGATGTATATTCTGAAAAAAAGTCCCCATAAACCCGATCATTTTGCGGTAGCGCTCGACTCCTGTAAATCGATTCACCGGGTCTTCAAAATAGACATCCTTTGCATAAATGCTGTAGGTCTGATTTTTGGGAAATCTTTGATAATCGTCTTTGAGAATTTCAATAATATCCATTTTGATAAATCATCATTCCTCTGTTATTATAATATAATTTTGATATTCTTGAGAAACAAACCAATAATTTATGATTGACCTCTACACTTTTACCACGCCCAACGGCCGCAAAGTCTCCATCATGCTCGAAGAAATAGGCCTACCCTACAACGTGCACGTCATAGACATCAGAAAAAACGACCAATTTAGCCCAGAATTCATCGCCATCAACCCGAATAGCAAAATTCCCGCTATAGTCGATCGCGATAACGGCATCACAGTCTTCGAGTCCGGTGCTATCCTGATATATCTTGCCGAAAAAATAGGCAGATTTCTACCCACCGACAAAGAAAAATACTTTCAAGTCATGGAATGGTTGATGTTTCAAATGGCCAGCGTCGGCCCAATGTTCGGTCAACTCAACCACTTCAAACGCTTTGCACCAGAACCAATTCCCTATGCAATTCAACGCTATGAAAAAGAAACTTTGCGAATCTACGGAGTATTAGACAATCAACTAGCAAAACACGAATACATCTGCGGCGACTATTCAATTGCGGATATTGCTACCTATCCCTGGGTGGCTATTTATGAATTTCAAGGATTAACCCTCGACAACCATCCCCATCTGAAACGTTGGGTAGAAACCTTGCAAAAGCGTCCCGCAGTACAGCGCGGAATGGCAATTCCGGCTGCACAAAAATAAATAGATATTATTGGTAGGGACAGAACACTGTTCATCAGTTTCAACTTAAGACTGAAAGCCTTGAGAAATCTAGTTTTTACCCTAGTCTCGATCCCCCTAAATCCCCCTTAAGAAGGGGGACTTTGAGAAGATTCCTGTCCCCCCCTTCCTAAGGGGGGCTAGGGGGGATCTGGACTCGAACAAAAGCGATATTCCTCATGGGTTTCAGGCTTAAGTTGACACCAATGAACACTGTTGTGTCCTCTTCCTCTGTTACTCAATCTGCGAAATGCTTAATAATCGCTTCCGCAAACTCCGAACACTTCAACTCTGGCACAGGTGGCTCCATCAAGCGAGCTAAATCATAGGTAACTTCACCATTAGAAATAGCCGCAGCCAAACCCTTCTTAATCAAGTCTGCCGCTTCCTGCCATCCCATATATTCCAACATCATCACCCCAGACAAAATCAACGAACCGGGATTGACTTTATCCAAGCCAGCGTGTTTCGGTGCAGTGCCGTGAGTTGCCTCAAAAACTGCACATTCATCGCCAATATTTGCGCCGGGGCCCATGCCCAATCCGCCGACAATGGCGGCGGCGGCATCGGACAAATAATCGCCGTTCAAATTCATTGTCGCCAAAATGGAATATTCGCCGGGCCGAGTTTGAATTTGTTGGAAAATGCTGTCAGCAATTCTGTCATTGACCATGATTTTCTCTTTCCATTTGCCGTCGCCATGACTATCCCAAATTGCAGTTAGGACATCGGCGACTTCCTGAGTAATTTTAGCTTGTTTTTCAGGAGTCAAAGCATCGTATCCCGGCTCTATTTGGCGGGCATTGTCTTCTAAGCTAATGTCAGGATTTTTTTCTTTGTTCCCCAAAATCCAAGACTCTGTTTCAGTCACGCACTCGGCCCGAAATTCGGTTGTTGCTAATTCGTAACCCCAATCTCGGAAAGCTCCTTCGGTGTATTTCATGATGTTGCCTTTGTGCACCAATGTTACTTGCTGCTTTTCTTTTGGCAACCGCAAGGCGTGGGTAATGGCGCGCCGCACTAAGCGCTGCGAACCGCTTTTGCTAATCGGTTTAATGCCGATTCCCGAATCGAGGCGAATTTGTTTTTTGCCGTGTTCTGGTGTGGCTGGAATTAATTCATTATTGAGGTATTCAATTAGTTTTTGGCCAATTTCGCTGTCTTTAGCCCATTCAATTCCCAGGTAAATATCCTCTGTATTTTCCCGGTAAATAATGACATCTAGAAGTTCAGGAGTTTTGTGCAATGATGGGGTGCCATCATAATATTTGCAGGGGCGCACGCAGGCGTAAAGGTCAAAGATTTGTCGCAAAGCTACGTTTAGCGATCGAATTCCGCCGCCGATGGGGGTTGTCAGCGGGCCTTTGATGGCGACGCCGTATTCTTTGATGGCGTCTAGGGAATCTTGGGGCAAATATTGGTATGTACCGTAGATATCGCAGGCTTCGTCGCCTACATAGATTTTAAACCAGTTGATTTTGCGATCGCCACCGTAGGCCATTTCTACCGCAGCATCCATCACTTTCTGGGATGCTGGCCACAAGTCTACGCCGGTGCCGTCGCCGCGGATGAAGGGAACGATCGGGTCATTGGGGACGATCGGCAAACCGTCTTTGAATGTAATTTTAGAACCAGTTGTGGGGGCTACAATCTTTTCGTACATATCTTAATAGTGCGGATAGCAATTCTTCTTATTTTGCCACGATTGTCTGTCTAAACTTCAATAAATTTTAAATAATTGTCTAAATTTTGAATATGCGATCTGCTGCTGTATCTATTGTAACCAAATTGGGATTATATTAATTGATTTTAAATCGCAGATGGACGCAGATAAACGCAGATTTTTTGTGATATCTGCATTTATCTGTGATTCTATTCTTTTTGCATATTCTTTTTGATAATCCACAAAATAAACCAGATGACTATAATCACGACAACTATTTTGGAAACAGGAGCGAGATATTGATCTACAAGTTCATAATTTTTCCCTAGTTTCCCTAGTTGATATCCGGCAAAGGTGAGAAAACTAACCCACAAAATAGTGCCGCCTGTTGAGTATGCCAGGAATGGAATTAAAGGCATATTGTTGATGCCAGCGGGGAGGGAAATCAGGGTGCGAACTCCGGGGACGAGGCGACACAAAAATACGGCTTTGTTGCCGTGTCTGTTAAACCATCTATTTGCTTTGTCAATATCGGCACCTGATACAGTAATCCATTTGCCGTATTTGTCGGCTAAATGTTTTAACCGTTCTTCGCTCAATAATTTACCCGCATAGTACCAGGGAAGTGCTCCGAGAACGGTGCCGATGACTCCGGCTGCGATCGCCGGTGCCAACTGCATCTCATTACTTTTCGATGCGGTGAATCCTGCAAAGGGCATGATCAGTTCTGAAGGGATGGGCGGGAATAGGTTTTCCAAAAACATCAATAATGCAATGCCCAGATAACTCATGGACTGCATTGTGTTAGTTATCCATTCAACCATTTTGATTTAAAAATTTGGTAATAGGTAGTCAGTAGTCATTAGTCAGTAGTCATTAGTCAGTAGTCATTAGTTTTCTCGTTCCTAGGCTCTGCCAATTGGTGACAACTTAAGACTGAAAGCCCTGATAAATCTCGTTTTTACCTGAGTCTAGATCCCCCTAAATCCCCCTTAATAAGGGGGACTTTGAGAAGATTCCGGTTCCCCCCTTATTAAGGGGGGTTAGGGGGGATCTAGACTTCGACACAAACAAGAAAGACTGTCGGTTTAACATTAAGTTGTCAGCAATGGGATTGCCCCTACAACTCAATACGATGATTAAGTGCCCGAAGTCCAAGAGTTGGTGTACTCAATTTGATCGGCAGTCAAGGTATCAATGAAAATACCCATTGCTTCCAATTTGAGACGCGCGATTTCTCTGTCAACTTCCACTGGGATGGAGTGAATACCCGGCTCTAATTTGCCTTTGTTGGTGACAAGATGTTCGGCGGCTAAGGCTTGGTTAGCAAAGCTCATATCCATCACGGCACTGGGGTGTCCTTCAGCGGCGGCCAAGTTGATCAAACGGCCTTCGCCCAAGACAATAATCGACTTGCCATTATTGAGACGGTATTCTTGGGTGAAAGAACGTACAGTCTTGACATCGGTGCTTTTTGCGCCGAGGGATTTGAGGTCAATTTCAATGTCGAAGTGACCGGAATTGCAAACCATTGCGCCGTCTTTCATGGTGTCGAAATGTTCGGCACGAATGACGTGTTTGTTGCCCGTAACGGTGATGAAAATGTCTCCGACGGTGGCTGCTTCGTCCATTGGCATCACGCGGAAGCCGTCCATCACTGCTTCGATCGCCCGAATTGGATCGATTTCGGTGACAATTACGTTAGCGCCCATGCCGCGAGCCCGCAGTGCCGTGCCTTTGCCACACCAACCGTAACCTGCAACCACAATATTTTTACCGGCTAACAAGATGTTGGTAGCGCGGATAATGCCATCTAGGGTAGATTGACCGGTACCGTAGCGGTTGTCAAAGAAGTGCTTGGTGTCGGCATCGTTAACGTTCATGGCTGGGAAAGTCAACACGCCATCTTTCAACATCGCCCGCAGACGCACGATACCTGTGGTGGTTTCTTCGGTGGTGCCGATTAAGTCGGAAATTTGGTTGGGGCGGTGTTGGATCAGGGCTGCTACTACGTCGCTACCGTCGTCGATGATAATGTTGGGACGGTGGTCTAGGGCTGTGTAAACGTGACGTTCGTAGGTAGCTGCGTCTTCTCCTCTCATGGCGTAGACGGAAATGCCGTAGTCTTCAACTAAGCAAGCTGCTACGTCGTCTTGGGTGCTCAAGGGGTTGCTGGCGATGAGCACGGCGTCTGCACCGCCCATTTTCAGGGCGATCGCCAAATGAGCTGTTTCTGTGGTAACGTGGCAGCAAGCTGAAATACGGATGCCTGCGAAGGGCTTTTCTTTAGCGAATCGTTCTTGAATTTGGCGCAACACCGGCATTTCCCGGCCTGCCCACTCGATGCGTTGTCTTCCCAAGGGGGCTAGGGATAAGTCTTTGACTTCGTGTTTAATCTGAACTGATGTTGCAACCATTTATGTTATTTCTGACAAATCATTCAACTGTGTTAGTTGTACCAGATTAACCTAGGGAGCGGCAAGTTCCCGGATTGGATGCTGGTGAAACGCAGACGGGCTAAATGGAGGTTAGATTGGCGATTTTCTAGGCGAATCTACGGAATCGGGCAATAGACCCCATTACTTTCGGTCGTGTTATCTTGCTAGTGCGATCGGCTCCATCGATCGATCTGGGGTCCTCGCCCTCAATCTTTTTTGTTGTCGCGGCGTTCTTGAATGATATGAATAATAGAAGGCACAAAAGACAACACAATTATTCCCAAAACTATCGGCAATAAATATTTATCCACATCAGGAATTACCCGTCCCAAATAATAACCCATCAGCGTGATGCCAAAGGTCCACAAAAACCCACCTACTAAGTTGTAAGACATAAAAGTTTTGTATTTCATTGCCGCCACTCCGGCAACTATCGGCGCAAAAGTGCGGATAATTGGCATGAATCTTGCCATGACAACTGCTTTTTGACCGTGTTTTTCGTAGAAATTTTCAGTTTTTTCTAAATATTCTTTTTTAAATAGCCACGAATCTTTTTTTTGAAATAAGCGCCGACCAAAACGATGTCCCGTGGCATAGCCAAAATTGTCGCCAATAACGGCACATACAAACGCCCCAAATACCAAAGTCCAAATATTAATATTACTTACAGGTTGAGACGCAACAAAGCCAGCGGTAAATAGCAAGCTGTCTCCCGGCAAGAAAAAACCAATCAGCAAGCCAGATTCAGCGAACACAATCGCCCAAACTCCTAAATAACCGCCTGTGGTAATCAGTTGTGGCAAATCAATATTCATTTTTAGTTTTTCCTATAATTTAAGGGAGCGTACAAAAATGGTATCATGGACAGGATTCTCTGTTGAATGTAACACAAAATCCCAATCAGACCATGTGCTAGTAATTTTTTATTTATTTTAGGAATCTTGTGGTCAGTCCAAGGTAGAATCAACTTTATGGATAAATCGCCCTCACTTTTCCCCTGGGTGCGGTTAAATATCGAGGATAGCGTCCGCAATTACCTCTGGGAGTTCAGGGCGATGAAAAGCGATTGCGTCAAGTATTAATTAATCTCATCGGTAATGCTATTAAATTCACTGACCGAGGTAGCGTAACTTTAATATCTGGATTAATTGGTCAGGGGGGCGAGTTCCAGAATCACTAAAAATTGTTCAAAAAACTCGCCTGATGCACTCTACAATTCGATATTACGGATGCCTATTGCGTCGAGGACTGTTTATCTTCCACTGCCTCGTTCGGGAGCAGAATCTTTATCTGTTTCTGTGGAAGAATTTGGATCGGCTTGGGATGTTAACAATTCGGGAACAGATTTGTGCTCAGCAAAAAATGTCTGAGGAATTTGTAGGCTTTGAGCGTTAACTGGAGTGCTGCTCAATAACAGAGTTGACATTAGGATAGAAGAGTAAGTGCGCATCATAAAGTTCGGTGTTTGTAGTTTCCGCTTCTTGATACGCAGCCTCTGCTCTGATATCAGGGTAAAAAAAATGCAAGTTTTGCAAAATTACCAATTAATAATCGATGCAATCTGCAAGTTTTTCACACTTCCAGTTTAGGGGGTGATACCCCTCACTGGTGTCCCCGGAATAAGGGGCGTCAATTAACTGGCAAAAACCTCACTTGCGTGAGGAATGCTAGAGCGCTAATTGTAAATTTATTTAATTATTCAGATTTCCTTCATAATTTATTGTTAAGTAAACTAACCTAATTAAATCTCATAGAATTTTAGGCTTGATATCCCCGACTTATTTAAGAAGTCGGGGAGAGCGCAGAAATTTTTCAAGGGAAAATTTAAAATCGACTAATGATGGCATCTACCTGGACAAACAGGGAGTCGAGACTGGAGGAGTTGTCCAAAACAACATCAGCTTTCTGACACTTTTGCTCTAGGGGAAACTGACTATTAATGCGGGCATTAGCTAGATCGACACTCAAGCCATCTCGCTTGATTAGCCGTTCTAACTGTACAGAGGGTGAACAGTAAACTACCCAAATTTCTGTACACAAATCTGTCATGTTAGCTTCAAACAGTAGTGGCACTACTAAAACCAGAGGCAATGTGTTTGTGGATACAAGAGGCGATCGAGCAATGTAACTTTGAGTGGCTTCAACAAAACGGTGACGGACATAAGGGTGAATTTGTTGTTCTAGCCACTGCCGTTCGGCTGGGTTACAAAAAATAATATTTCCCAACTCTGGGCGATTTAAATTGCCGTCTGGGAGTAAAACACCAGCACCGTAGCGTTCTACAATAGAACTCAGTATTGGCGAACCTGGACACACAGCTTCGCGGGCATAAATATCGGCATCTAAAATCCTCCATCCATAACGATCGCCCAGATAATTAGAGATAGCGGTTTTACCCGTAGCGATGCCCCCTGTCAAACCAATGATCCGCAAAATTAGATCGCTCATATTGCCTTTTTGTTGAATTTCTATGTTTGGACAGTGCTTGCCAGTGTTTGCTATGTTGGTGACACACTCAAAATTAGACTAAGAATTTAAGATTTGAGAGCGAGAGCTCACGTTAGGAATTGTGAGGATTGGGGTGCGATCGACTGTTTTTTGGCTAAAATCTCCATTTTTTACTCCAATTAAGGTCTAGACCGAGGCAAACTATTATGAATGCTCAACGTGCTGTACGGTCAATTCTGGCAGCAATTCCCATTGCCGGACTTTGGATATTAGATTTTTCACCCAGTCTGCTGTTGGCGAAACAAAACAGCACTAGATGGGTGATTATAGAAATTTATCCCCAATCTCAAATTGCCTGGGCCCAATCCATTCTTCCCGCTACAGACAAGACGAACACGACTGTCACCCCTGGTGTAACAGGGCGCTATGACATTACAGGAGGCACTGCTTCAAAGGATGGTAAAAATCAATTCCACAGTTTCACTCGATTTGGTTTAAATTCTGGGGAAACAGCGAATTTTATTTCAAATCAGGGCATAAAAAATATATTTGGCCGCGTTGTTGGTGGCGATGCTTCGTTTATTAATGGGTTGATAAAAGTTAGCGGTGGTAATTCCAATCTATTTTTGGTCAACCCCGCAGGAATCATTTTCGGCAGTAATGCCCGCCTGGATGTGCCGGGGTCTTTTTTTGCTACTACTGCTAGCAGCATTGGTTTTGATAATCGTTGGTTTAATAGTACAGGGATTAATGATTATGCAGCCCTGGTGGGAACACCTAGTGCTTTTGCTTTTTCAGCGCAGTCAGGGAGCATAGTTAATGTTGGTAAATTAGCCGTTGGCAATGGACAAAATTTAACTCTGCTTGGGGGCACAGTCATCAGCACAGGAGAACTTTCGGCTCCTGGGGGTAAAATCACAGTCGCAGCAGTGCCGGGAGAGAATCTGGTGCGCTTGAGCCAAAATGGGATGTTGCTGAGTTTGGAAGTTTCTGGGCCTACTGGTGTTTCTGACTCAACTTCTTTGCCGTTTTCGCCACTGAGTTTACCTCGGCTGCTTTCTGGTGGAGGGAGTGACCACGCCACCGGACTGGGCACCAATTCCCAAGGTCAAGTGGTACTGACTGGAGGAGAAGCTATTTCGGCAAGTCCAGGAACGGCTATAGTATCGGGTGCTGCCAATGTGTCAACTCCCAATGGCACAGGAGGTACTGTTCATGTGTTGGGGGAAAGAGTAGGGCTGTTTTCCGCCAAGATTGATGCTTCGGGAGCTGAGGGTGGGGGTACGGTGCGAGTTGGGGGAGATTATCGAGGTGGGGGAACTCTGCCTACTGCAAATATGACTTATGTCGATGGCAAGAGTTCGATCGCCATTAATGCTACTCGATCGGGCAATGGGGGTAGCGCCGTCGTCTGGGCGGATGGTACAACCGTGTTTTCCGGGAATGTGAATGCTAGGGGTGTTTCTACAGTTCCTAATGTTGGTGGTGCGGGTGGGTTTGTCGAGGTTTCTGGTAAAAAAGGGTTGATTTTTAATGGGAGTGTAGATACTAGGGGTACAAATGGTTTGGGGACTTTGTTGTTAGACCCGGAAAATATTGTGGTGACAGATGCCGCAGCCGGTGCTGATGATGCTGCAATTTTGGCTAATGGTGGTATTTTGGGGGCTGCAACTTCACCAGGATTGTCCAGTAGTTCAGGGAGTTCTTTGACTATTTCAGCGAGGGCTTTGGAGGGTATTTCGGCGACTACTAATGTGGTTTTGGAAGCTTTCAATGATATTAAAATTTCTGATTTGGCAGACGATAGGTTGAGTTTTCAAACTACTACTGGTTCTGTGACTTTTCGGGCTGATGCCGATGGTAATGGTACGGGTTTGTTTGCAATGAATAGTAGGGATACTATTAGCACTGAAGGTGGGGCTATCGCAATTTTTGGCAGGCAAGTTACTGTAGGTAATTTGTTGAGCAAAGGGGGAAATATTAGCTTGACGAGTCAGGGAGCGATTGTTGGTAATAATATTTCGGCATCGAATCCCAACAATGGTCGCAGTGGCAATGTTTTGCTGGAAGGGCTGAGCGTAAGGGCAGAAAAAGTTGATGTGAGTGGTTCCCGAAGTGCGGGAATTGTGAATTTAACTGCTCAGAATGTTCTGAGTGTTGGGGGGATTGCGGGCGGTTCGGGAAATATTAGTTTGACGGGCAATGAAATTGACTTGAAGGGTGGGAATAATTCGGTGAGTGGGACTGGTTTTTTGGTGTTGCAACCTTGGAGTCCTGGTCAAAATATAGCGATCGCGGGTGCGGGTGACTTGGGTAGTAATAGTTTTTTGAATCTGACGGCGAGCGATTTAGGAAGTTTACAAAATGGTTTTGCCGGAATCACGATCGGGCGTAGTGATGGTAGTAGTTCGATTCTGGTTGCTAATAATTTGAATTTTTCAGACCCGCTGATTATTCAGTCACCTTCGGATCGGGGAACAATCACTACTACCAGTTCCCTCACCGGCACAGATAATGCCTCTATTACTCTGAAAGCTGATGGCAATATCAGAACTGGTAATATTTCAACTAACGGTCAGGAGATTCGCATCACCAGCCAAACAGGTAACATTATTGCCGATCGACTACGCACAGGTACAGAAGCGACTCTCACTACTTCCTCTAATTCTGGGGCGGTGTCGCGAGTGGCTGGGGATGTGACGCTGACGGCTGCGGGTAATGTCACCGTGGGGGCGATCGATACTAGAGGAAATATTGCTGGTAATGTGACTCTGACTGGTAGGGAGGGAGTAAGTGTCGGGCCGGTGGAGGCTGGTGGTTTGCAAACAGCGGGGAATATTACTTTAACTGGTGGGGAAATTGACCTGACCGGTAACAAAAATTCCGTGGCTAGCAATGGTAGTTTGGTGTTGCAACCAACGGAGGCGCGTCAGAATATCACCCTTGGTGGTGATGGGGAGAAAGAAGATTTGAATCTGACTGGGGCTGAGTTGGCGACTTTGCGGAATGGGTTTGTTTCTATTGCGATCGGGCGTTCTGATGGTAATGGTCAAGTTTTGATTGGGCCATCGCCTTCAACACCCATGCCGAGTTCAGCTCCTAACTCTACTCTAGTACCGACTGTTAGTTTTCAAGACCCGATCGTGATTCGATCGCCCTTGGGAACCGGTACTATCATGGGAACGGCTGCGATCGCGGGGATTGACAACGCCTCTATTACCTTAATCGCCGGTAGCGTCAAGATTGGGGATATTACCTCCCCCGCAGGCATCAACATTACTAGCAGTCAGGGGAACATCACCACAGGAACTTTATCTTCTCGTTCCACCAACGGGGGGGCAGGAGATATCAACATCCGCAGCGCTAATGCTGTAGCATCGGGCAACATCGATGCCTTTGGTGCCAAAAGCGGCGGAGATATCTCCATTACCGCACCAGGTTCGATCGCGACTGGGGTGATTAATTCTAGTTCGGAGTCAGGAAAAGCCGGTTCTAGCACCATCACGGGGCAAAAAGATATTCAAGTTACTTCGATCAAGGCTCGTGGGAATACGGGGGGTGATGTGGAAATCACCGCAGGAGGAGCTTTTCGAGCCACAGTTACCAACACAAACACTGAGGGCGACCCCGTTAGCATCTCCACAGAGGGCCAAGTGCGATCGGGTTCCCAGACTTTGTTGCAAAGTAGTTGCAAATCAGGAACCTGCACTGTCACGCCTCTGGCCACTGCAAATTCTAAGCCTAACACCACGACAAATACAACTACTGGCTCGATCGCGATCGAACCGAGTCCAGCACCCAAGACAACCATCCAACTAAAAACCACAACCAATTCCCAAGAATTGGTGACGGCGCCGAATTCGATCGCGATCGAGCCGGTATCAAAGAGCACAACGACAAACATCTCTTCAGACCAGGCTGTCAGCTCCCTGGGGACCAGCAAAACTAGCACTCCCGGAGAAAGTCAACCACAGTCAACATCGGTGTTAAATAACAATCTAGACACCGCTAGCTCCACCAACAGTGACGGAGGGACAACTGCCCAAAAGCCGGGTAGTTATCAGAGTGTGGTAGTTGCCGAAAGTTCTCGATCGAACAATTCCATAACTCAACGAAATCCCATCGACGCAGTGCAGCAAAGAGAGCAAATTCAGGGGAAAGAATTTGAACGTTATTTTGGCAGCAATTTATCAGGAAAATCTGTAACGCCACAAACTATTCGAGATACCCTCAGCAGCGTTAATCGCTTGACAGGAGTAAAACCTGCGATCGTTTATGTATGGGCGAAAGCCAACAATTTAGAATTGGTACTGCTGTTGCCCGATGGCAAAAATATCTTTAAAAGCATACCAGCCAGCCGCGAAACAGTGCTGCAAGTTGCCAAGGAATTTACCAATGCTGTGCGAAGTCCCCGGAGATTAAGCAGTGCTGACTATAAGGAACCGGGCGAGCAACTTTACCAGTGGTTAATTGCACCCCTGGAAGCAGATTTGGAATTGCATAAAATTGATACTCTAGCATTTTCGATGGATGCTGGTTTGCGAACTTTACCTTTGGCTGCTCTTTATGACGGCAAGCAATTTTTGGTGGAGAAGTATAGTTTAGGATTGATTCCTAGTTTGAGCTTAACTGATACTCGCTATAGCAATCTTAAAGATGCTAGGGTTTTGGCGATGGGTGCATCGAAATTTCCTGAAAAGTACGATCAAAATCCTTTGCCGGCGGTGCCGCTGGAAATATCCACAATTGTGGGTAAGATTTGGCCTGGTTTGTCTTTTTTGAATGAGAACTTTACTTTGCCAAATTTGAGGGAAAAGCGTCAACAGGAGTACAAAATTATTCATTTGGCTACTCATGGTGAGTTTCAGCCTGGGGGTGCTGAGAATTCTTATATTCAGTTTTGGGATACTAAGTTGCGGTTGAGCGAGTTGGATGAGTTGAAGTTATCGAATCCGCAGGTGGAGTTGTTGGTTTTGAGTGCTTGTACGACGGCGGTGGGTGATGAACAGGCTGAGTTGGGTTTTGCGGGATTGGCGGTGAATGCGGGGGTGAAGTCGGCTTTAGCGAGTTTGTGGTATGTGAGTGATGCTGGTACTTTGGGGTTGATGACGGAGTTTTATCAGCAGTTGCGTGTAGCTCCGATTAAGGCTGAGGCTTTACGACAGGCGCAGTTGGCGATGTTGCGGGGAGAGGTACGTTTGGAGGATGGTTATTTGGTGCGATCGGGTAATCGTCAGGCTTTACCTTTACCTGGGGAGTTGACGGCGCGGGGAGACAAAAATTTGTCGCATCCTTATTATTGGGCGGCTTTTACAATGATTGGTTCGCCTTGGTAATTAGTAATTGGTAATTGGTAATTGGGAATTGGGAATTGGTAATTGGGAATTGGTAATTGGTAATTGGGAATTGGTAATTTGTTATAAGTTATGAGTTATTAGTTATTAGTTATTCGTCCTCACAAATAACTAATAACTAATAACAACAGTCAACATTCAACAATCATTGCAACTGTTCGATTCTTTTAAGGGCGTCTTGATAAGCACTTGTTCTCCCACCTTGTTTGTAAAGTTCTGCTGCTTTTTGAAAGTCGGCAATGGCTTGGGGTTTGTCTTTGTTTTCGAGGTGGGCTAGGGCTCGGTTGTAGTAGGCGTCGGCAAAGCCGGGATTGGCTGCGATCGCCCGCGTGTATGCTTGAATAGCGCTTGGACCACGGGTGGGATCGACGCTGACGCTGCCGATGAGAGTGCGGGCATTACCGATATTGAAGTATATTTCGGGAGTGTAGTTAGACTTAGAAGCAAGCGCCTTGTTGAAATCCGCGATCGCCTCCCAAGCATCTCCTTGATCTAACCGCGAAAGTCCTCGAAAATAATAGGCTTGGGGATCTTGAGGATTAGTGCTCGATACCGGGCCTTGGATGGCGGGGGTATTGTCTAGTTTCAATTCCGATGGTTTCATTCCCGTCATGGCCAGTTTCGCCATAAAAGTATTGATCGGAACTGCTGCATTAAATCCTGTTTTAATTGGGGCGACTTCACCGGAACTGGTTTGGGCGAAACCAAATTCCCCTTGTCCGTGTAAGCCGATGACTCGACCTTCGGAGTCAAACACTGGCCCGCCACTCATACCACTCCAAGTTACTGCTTGATATCGCAAAGTGTAACCTTCGGGTCGATTTCGCGGGCGGCTGGTAACGAGTCCGGGAGAGAGTTCTGGTTCTCTTTCGGCGCCGAAAAGTCCGCCGGTAGCGGGATAGCCGTAAACGAAGATTTGAGTGCCGATGACGGCTTGATCGGAATCGGCGATCGTTGCTACTGGGTATTCTTCTGGACTTTCAAATTTGACTAAGGCTAAATCGGCTTCGGTTTGGGATGTTTGCAAGCGGGTGACTGAGGTTGCTTGATAGTTTTTGCCAATGGAAGTGCGAACTGTATATTTGACATCGGCTTTTTCTACTACGTGGTTGACGGTTAAAACTGTGTAATTTTTGCCGTTTTTGGCAATAATTACGCCGGAACCGTCTCCTAGGGTGCTGTTAACTTGTACTGTCAGTGGTCCGGCAATGTTGGCTACTTCTTGGGGAGTTTTGGCGATCGCTGGTTGGCTGATAATGATTGTTAAGGCTGCGACGGTAGTGCCTGCTAGTATGCTGCTTAAGGTATCGAAACGGGAAAAATTTATATTCATGGCTATTCCTAATTAGTATTTGACCAGGGAAATTTTGCCGGAGGGGATGGAATGTTTGTGCTGTGTTGGTTTTTAGTTTTATTAATTAGTTGACGCAAACCCGGTCTAGTTTGTTCTTGTTCTTGATTAATAATTTTACTCGCTATTTTTCCGATTTTTTTCAACTCCAAGACTAAGCGATCGCACTTTAAACCCCAGGATTTATTTACTGTACTTGACTGCCGTGGGCGCGGGGGTCGGAACTGCTGGTTTTCGTTGGTCCTGTGGCGGGAGTAAAATTAGAAACTTGACCTACTGATTGAGCGTGGGGCAACTCTTTCCCTGCAATTAAAGCTTCTAAATTAGCTTCCATAATGCTGCGGGGCGCTTCCCCGATCGTTTGAGCAACGGCGCTACCTTTATTGTTTAAATAAACGAAGTGGGGGATGCCATCTACTCGATATTTGGTAATTTCTGGTAGCCATTTGTCATTGTCCACATTCAGCATCACAAAATTTAGCGGTTCTGCATATTTTTGTTTAATTTCGCTCAAATCCTTTGCCATTGCCTGACAGCTACCGCACCAATTAGCATAAAATTCCATGAGTGTGGGCTTGCCATTGGTTAAAGCTGTTTCTATTGGTGCGGAGGCTTTTGCCATTTCGGTGAGACTACTCGATGGCGTTTGGGTCCGTAGTCCAAAAAACATGGATGCCGCCAGGGCGATCGCTGCTAACACGATTAATAAGTTTCTGAGCCGTGAGGCTGTTGAATTTGTTTCGGAATTTTTGGTTGCCTCGACAGCACTTGAGTTTGGCGAATTGGGACTCATAAAATTGATTGCAATTTTAATTCTAGGTTTTTATTTTAAATAACCGTCTCACATTATACCATATTTTGAGATAATAAGCTATTTCCCATCAATAATTTGGCTTGCGTCACAGCCTAGGCCAAGTAAGCTAAAACATAAGAGCAGAAAAATTGCTTGTAAATTACCGAGGATTAAAGGCGTGAAAAAACGGGTAACGCTGACGTTTCCGCAACGATCGATCCAAACGCCTGTCACCTATCGACTGGCAAAGGATTTTAATGTGGCTGCCAATATTATCCGGGCGCAGGTGGCTCCGAATCAAGTGGGCAAACTGGTGCTAGAGTTAGCAGGGGACATAGACCAACTAGAAGCGGCGATCGACTGGCTGCGATCGCAAAATATTGGAGTTTCCCTCGCCAGCCGGGAAATACTCATCGATGAAGATGTCTGCGTTCACTGTGGCTTGTGTACGGGAGTTTGCCCCACAGAAGCCTTGACCCTGAACCCAGAAAGCTTTAAACTAACTTTTGTTCGATCGCGCTGTATAGTGTGCGAACAGTGCATCCCTACCTGTCCGGTGCAAGCTATTTCTACTAACCTGTAGGCGGCCTAAACACTAATTATTTATCAAATTCTCTCCCCTTTTGCCCGCCATCTCCCCCTTCACCGAGCGTCCCCAAACAGTTGAGCAGATGAGAAAAAACTCTTGGCTTTCCCTCACCCTACTTTTTATTACCTATTTTTGTTTGGGCTGGAAATTATCGGAATTTGATGTTCCTCCCCATATTGTTTGGTTTTTAACTGTAGCTGTTAGTTTAATCCTATCGATCGCCTTGTCGTTCCCATTGAGGAACACAAAAACCTTCATTATGCGGTGGTTATCGACAGATGTGGGTGCTTTTCTTTCTATTATTGTTGGCTCTTTTTTAGCAGTGATCGTTGTGACTTGGCTGCACCTTTTTACTACTTGTTTAGTCTTGACATCAGCCGGAGCTTTGGCAAGACTTGATATTCAAATATCCGGATTCAAGAGATGGCGGTCTTTTTTGATGTTAGCTACTATTTCTCTGACTGGTTTGGGTTTGGGAGGAACCCTAGAGTTTTTATCAAAAAGTGGCAAACTTGTATTGTTTTAGTTTGGAATGGGCACGGAAAGAAGCAAGAAGTCACCTAATATCAAATCCGGTAACATCGGAATTATTCATCTCTCTTATCTCCCTCTGTGTTCTCTGCGTTCTAGTAAGGTTAAATCATTCCGATGCAGCCGGAAACGATATAACAACGGATTGCTTTTGCCTTTCAATTTGCAATAAAAAAGCAGCTTGAAGGAGCTGCTAGTCAGAATTGCATGAGGTATTATTTTCAGAATAAGGCAGCTTAAATTCGATCGATGCTGGGTTACATTTTTTGATACAAGAGATTTTCTCAGTGCATGGACGATTATAAAATCGTCACATAGGCAGATAGCGTTGAGCATAAATTTCCCGACAATTAAAGAAGCGTTTAACTGTCCTTGCGCCCTACAGCCCGACCGCGGTGTGGGGCCATTTTATTTTTTGGCACAACTCAATGATTCTGGACAGACATCCCTGTCGCCTTTGTATCTAGCTGCTATACAAATACTAGACAAGTCTAGACACTTGCTTCTTGCTTCATCGGGAGCATGGGAGCGGCTATCCCTCAGCAAGCTTTCACGGTTTAGCCAACCGCGATACACCAGTTATATCGTTTCCGGCTGCATCGTCAGGTGATTTAACCGCAGAGAACACAGAGGACACAGAGGGAGAGAATAGAGATCTGAATCATTCAGATGCTACCGGATTTGATATTACTCCACTTGGGGACACCCTAAGACCGCACTGGCTTAAATTAATTGCTGCGTTCAAATCTCTGTCCATCGCATGATATCGTTTCCGGCTGCATCGGAATGATTTAACCTTACTAGAATGCAGAGAACACAGAGGGAGATAAGAGAGATGAATAATTCCGATGTTACCGGATTTGATATAAGTAGTGATTTGATGCAGAGTATTTTTTCGCTCGGTTTGCTATTTTTGCATGATGTTTCCTTAGCTGGACTTTAGCTTTTTGTCTATTTCCAGAACCTTTTACCTTTCTCGCCAGAACTCTTGATAATCTCTTGAGTTTTGCCTGATGCGATTTGTAGTGTTTTGGGTTGGGAAATACTACGCCCGTTGAAAGGGTAGCTAACTCTTTTACTCCCAAATCAACTCCTACAACTTCATGACTTTTGATGGTCGGTTCATGATTTTGTTCATACATAGACGGCGCTAACACCGTGTCAATTAATTAATATCATTTCGGATTTTTGATTTAAGAACTTTTTGGATTTGCTCGATCGCCCTAGCAGCAACAACTTCCGGCGTTTCCCTAATATTAGCGCTGACTCGGACATCTGCTTGAGCATAGAAACGCTCTCGCTGCTGCCACAAGGTTTCCAGCTTGGATTTGATCTCCCCATCCCGCAGTAGGGGGCGAGTGGTGTCTTCTCGCAGCCGATCGCACAATTGATCCACAGGCACATCCAACCAAACCACTATACCGTGGTGGAGATAACTCCAGTTAGTCAATCGCAAAATAGTGCCACCACCAGTAGCAACGACTAAATTAGTATAAGCCGACAATTGACCGAGCACTTGAGTTTCTAATTCCCGAAACGCTTCCTCTCCTTGATTCGCAAAAATATCTGCGATCGACTCATTAGCAACTTGAGCAATTACGGCATCACTATCAAAAAAACGGTAGTTTAATTCCCTCGCCAAAATCCGCCCCACGGTTGTTTTCCCCACACCCATCATCCCGACGAGATAGAGATTAACTCCTCGCAACAAATCCACAATCAAATCCTCCGATATTGTGCTATTTTTTCAGGTTAATCGGGCCGCCACTGGGGCGATCGCCCTCCAACTCATCATCCTCATCCAATCCCCAATCCTCCTCATCTTCTGTATTATTTGGAGCTACTTCCCCATCAGCTATGTCAGGAATCGGCGTCCCTTGGGGAGGAACAATCACCCGATAGTCGGCATCGTAGACAGACTCTGTTTGTCCAACCCCAGATTTGCTCGGATCGCGATAGCCATAGGAGTAGACAGATCCTGACCAGGACTGGCTTTTGGGTTCCTGTTTGGCTTCATAATCCCTTGGATTTGCCTCTAAAACGTCATTTACAGGCGGTCGATCGACAATTTCGCGCTCGTCCCCCCAATCATCATCACCCTGTTGAGAGCCAATTTTAGAGGGTTCAGAAACCCAATCGTCCTCATCATCGGCTGCGATAGAAGTTCCAGCTTGAGCAGAAGTTGTAGCATTACCAGAGTTTGGGGGCCTAACATCCTGCTGGAAAGTCTGAGCATTATAAGCAGTGGGCGTACCATACTCAGTTTGGTATCCAGAAGTAGGCTGAGTTTCCCGATTACCCCTAGGGCGATCGGGGTTAATTTCCTGTTTTCTGGGAGCAGGAGACGGTGAGTAAGGTGTCCTCCGATCCTGAGCAAAAGTATTGCGAGGGGGACTGTTGCGACTGGTGCGGCCTCGCATTTGAGATAGGTAATTTGAGAAAGCGAGCAAGCCAGAAATCAACAAAGAAGTGACAACTCCTGTGCCGATACTGAATAATATCCAGATGGATAGTGGCACAGCGGGCGATCGCATTCCTAAAAACACCAGGGATACCGGAGCAACATTTTGCAGGGCAAAAATAGTCAGCCCCACCACAATTACTAGCAAAAATAAAGCACGCATAATAATAATATTGTTATTTGTCAGTTGGCAGTTGGCAGTTGGCAGTTGGCAGTTGGCAGTTGGCAGTTGGCAGTTGGCAGTTGGCAGTTGGCAGTTGTTATTTGTTATTTGTTATTTGTTATTTGTTATTTGTTATTTGTTATTTGTTATTTGTTATTTGTTATTTGTTATTTGTTATCTGTTATCTGTTTTGTTATTTGTCAACCGTCAACCGTCAACTGTCAACCGTCAACTGTCAACTATCTTCCTTCCAACGTTTGAGAGGAACGCAATCAATCCCCAACTGGTCTAAAGTACGAGCCACTACAAAGTCTACCAAATCTTCAATAGTTTGCGGATTGTGATACCAAGCAGGAATCGCAGGCACAATTCTAGCTCCAGCTTCCGCCAAGGTAGTCAAATTCCGCAGGTGAATCAAACTAAAAGGCGTTTCCCTGGGTACGAGTACCAATTTTCGCCCTTCCTTGAGCTGAACATCGGCCGCTCTTTCGAGCAAATCCGAACTCAAGCCAGCAGCCAATTTCCCTAATGTACTCATGCTACAGGGAATAATGATCATCCCTTGGGTGCGAAAGGAGCCACTAGCAATATTAGCACCGACATCTTGCCACGGATGACAGCGGAGTTTGCCCATTGTGGGGACTCCTGCTTGTGCCCGCCAGAACTCCTCTTGAAGCGTTGGTTCTGCGGGCATTCGGATGTTCTGTTCGCTTTGCCAAACCATGTAAGTAGATTTAGATGCTACCAGTTCCACAGCGCGATCGGCTTCCAAGAGATATTTGAGAGTTCGCACCGCGTAAATCAGTCCCGATGCACCAGTAACTCCTAGGATTAGAGGCTTAGCGGGGACTGAAACAAAATTAGTCATGGGCAACGATCCAGCAATAAGCTCATTAATTATACCGCGATCGAATTACCCCAACATTGCCGACTCAATATTACTTATTTACTTCTTCCTTCGCGTCCTTCGCGTCTTCGCGGTTCAATAATACTAATTCTTCTGGCACGAAAGCAGTAAAATTACCAATGTCGCCTTACTCCTGAATATTTTTTGGCTTAATTTTATCTACAATCAACCACAAACCATATCCACCCAGCAGACCGATTATGAGCATAATAGCAAGGGGAAACCTATAGCCACCTGCAACGCCGCCGGATACGGCAAGGAAGTATGCGGCTATGCTAACCAGCGTTATCGTTGCCCTATTTTTCAGGAACTTACGCAGCTTTTCTAAGTATAGTTGGGTTTCGCTATCGCTCTACCCAACCTACAAAATAAAAAGGGTTAACCGTCAACAATCAACTGTCAACAATCAACTGAGTTATTCATCATCATCAAAAGCTTGACTACCGCCACCGACAGCAACTAAATCAATTTGCTGGCGATAGTAGTCAACACTCTTAACTTGAACTTCTACCCGATCGCCCAAACGGTACTGATTGCGGTTTTTGCGGCCGACTAGAGTTTGTTGGCGCGATCGATATTCGTACCAATCATCCTTCAGGGAAGAAACGTGCACCAATCCTTCAACACGCAGAATCTCACTCTCCGGTGGCCGCACCTCAATTTCCACAAAGAAACCGTAAGACTGAACACCTGTAATCAAACCCTGGAAAGTTTGACCGGTACGTTCTTTCATCAATCCGGTTTTCTTCAAGCCTTGCAAATCGCTTTCAGCGTCCTCAGCAACCCTTTCCCGTTCCGTCAGGTGTACGACTACTGATGCGAACTCCGTCTCAAATTCGTGGTGTAAGTCTGGGGGGAGAACATTCCAAGTAATTTGGCCGTGACAGGAGGAATGGTGCAGGTCAACTTTTTCCTTGGCCCGTGTGGTACGGCTGCTGCGGCCTTGCTCGAAT
>NZ_JAHRFC010000038.1:0-58949 GCF_020883015.1 Microcoleus sp. CAWBG640 | reverse complement strand
CCTTGATAGTCTGTTCGCGAATCGACCTCCAGTTTCGATGATTGAAGGTATCGTCCACATAAGAGCGGTTGACAATTCGCCAAGCTTCGTTCAATAGCTTCTGTTCATCAGTCAGCGCCATTGCAGGCTCTGCCCAAGTACCGAAAACCATGACCCATTGGAGGACAAGTAAAATTGCGATCTGGAAAACTCGTCTGTGCATCATTGTTCCGTAAAATATGAGTAGATCGGTATCTGTTGTATTTTAAGTTTGTACGTTTTTGAGCTTTTGCACATTCAACTTGAACTCTGGGAAGGCAAAAGTCATCCAGCCAGTCCAGGAAGCACTCAACGGAAAACAAATCGGTTTGTCGTTCTCATCCTCAATCTCAAATCAGCTAATTACCTGAACCAACCTGGTTTAGGCCAAAACCCTAAACAGCATCAGGTCTGTGACAGTCGCGCACCAAAAATTAGTTAAAGTTGACATTTAACCCAGATTAAGTGAAGTTTTATCAAAAATATGAAAATTTAGAAACCTGAGTCCGCTCACTGCATCAGATTCTATTGTGTAGCTAGGCTCATGGCGATATGCCAGCTTGGGGCAGATATGCAGCTTGGGAAAAATGGTGTTTGAGACCCAAGCAAAAGCGATCGCTCCGTGAAATCTGCACGGCTATTATGTTACATTTTTTATCATAGTCAGGAATTCGATCGGGCAACGCCAGCAAAGGGGAGCAAGCTAGGGCTCCGTTTCCCAGCGCTAACAGCGACCGCACCATCGAGTGCCTCAGTCAGCTCCCAATTTAAAAATAGCCAAAGTCAGTTGCTAGTAAAAGCTTACTGGCGATCGCGGGGCGACAAAAATCCTTGTGGCTGCTGCCCTTAATCTCAACCACAGCAATATTCTTTTAGGAATTCTGGCTCCATGTTTTCTAAACAAATCACCGAATCAAAAACCTACCAGTGGTTTGACGAACGCCTGGAAATTCAAGCGCTCGCCGACGACATCACAACCAAGTACGTACCCCCCCACGTCAATATCTTCTACTGCTTGGGCGGAATCACTCTGGTTTGTTTCATCATCCAGTTTGCCACCGGCTTCGCCATGACGTTCTATTACCGTCCCACGGTAGCAGAAGCTTTTTCATCCGTCCAATACATCATGAATGAAGTCAGCTTTGGTTGGCTGATTCGTTCCATCCATCGCTGGTCCGCCAGCATGATGGTGCTGATGATGATTCTCCACACCTTCCGCGTTTACCTGACCGGCGGCTTCAAAAAACCCCGCGAACTCACCTGGGTTACAGGAGTAATTTTGGCAGTCATCACCGTCTCCTTCGGCGTGACCGGCTATTCGCTACCTTGGGATCAAATTGGTTACTGGGCCGTCAAAATCGTTTCCGGCGTTCCCGAAGCCATCCCCTTTGTCGGTTCTTTAATGGTTGAGTTACTCCGTGGCGGCGTCAGCGTCGGTCAAGGCACATTAAGCCGCTATTACAGCTTGCACACATTTGTGTTGCCTTGGCTGATTGCAGTATTCATGCTGGCTCACTTCTTGATGATTCGCAAACAAGGAATCTCAGGCCCGTTGTAAGTTTTGAGTTGTAGGGGCAATATTTTTTTTGCCCCCCGCTAAGTTTTGAGTTGAAAATTCAGAATTCATCGCTCATCATATTTATTTACAGCCAACAACCAAAAGGAGAACACTGTCGTTATGTCTATTCTCAAAAAACCGGATTTGAGCGATCCAGCGCTCCGCGCTAAACTCGCCAAGGGCATGGGCCACAACTATTACGGCGAACCAGCCTGGCCCAATGACTTGCTCTATGTTTTCCCTGTAGTAATCATGGGAACAATTTCTCTGTGCGTCGGTTTGGCTGTGCTTGACCCGGCTTTAGTTGGGGAACCTGCTAATCCTTTTGCTACTCCGCTAGAAATTCTGCCGGAATGGTATTTGTGGCCAGTGTTCCAACTCCTGCGCGTTTTACCTAACAAATTGTTGGGTATTGCTTGCATGGCTGGCGTTCCCCTGGGTTTGATTTTGATTCCGTTCATCGAGGGCGTTAACAAGTTTCAAAATCCGTTCCGTCGCCCTGTGGCTACTACTGTTTTCCTATTGGGAACAGCAATCACTCTGTGGTTGGGTATTGGCGCTGTTTTCCCGATCGACAAATCTTTCACTCTTGGTCTGTTCTAAGATTTAAGCTTGGTTGATTTTGACGCCCGCAGGTTTTCTAGAAGTGCTTTTGTACTTAAGGGAAACTTTTGCGGGCGTCATTTTATTTGGGATTAATTAAAAATAAAATTTTGCATTTATAGTCGATCGCATTATCGATACCAAAAAAAATGACTCTAATCCTGATACCACATCATTAGAGTCGGAAATCGATCGAGTGGTTTATATAGTCGAGATGACTTGAGCCACTTGTCAGCAAAGTAAGTCAGTCTCTCTTCCAGGCGATCGCACCCTTTCTTTTTCTTGACTTACGGATGGGGGATAACAAACCGGGTTTTTTACGAAAATAGTTCGTTGTAGCCCCGAGATTTGGTAAAAAACCCGGTTTCTTTGGTCGAAGTGCGTTTAGGATTTTTCATAACGGACTAGAAGATGCCAGACAAAAATATCCGGGTCGTCATGGTCGATCATCTCTTTAAACATGGAAACAAAAGGCTCATAGTCCAAAAACTCCATCTCCAAACTGAGTTGTTTTAATCCCGCTTCTTTAAAGATGCGATTTAACCGCAACGGAGTGTAATAAATTTGGGCAGTTTGCCACTCAGCATCCCAAACTTTATTGCCGTAGACATCGATAAATCCCTCTGTAACACAGTGAGCGTGTTTGCGACTAAAATAGGCAATTTCTAAGAAGCATAAGGTGGTTGGGAAATATCCGTATATCTTGCCACCTGGCTTGAGAACTTTTCCAAATTCCCGAATCATGTGGCGGTTGGTTTTATCTTCACTGGAAACCACGGAATTTGCGAGGAGGACGTAATCAAATTTATCGTTCCACTCCGGTTTTTGTTCGGTGATTCGCGTGGAGTCTACTTCCTCAAACACGATTTGCTGATTGTTGAGTCGGGAATCTCCATCTGCTTTTTCCCAATCTGCTCGTGCTTTTTCAATCGCTGTTTTGGAAAAATCGGTACAGTAGATTTGTCCAATTTGGGGGCAAAATTCTAGTAAGGTTTTCTGAAGATAAATTTCCGAGCCACAACCGGGAATTAGGACTTTGATGTCAGGCGAGTTGGGAATATCATAGCCGGGAGAACGCTCTGGACGGATTAAGTTTTTGCAGATTTTGGGGTCTTGGGTGATGCTGAAAGCGGTGTTGGTATAATCTTCGTGGTTTTTATCCCAGAGAGCTTTCTCTTCTTCAATAGATTTCGAGCCAAGGCCATGAGAAGAGGGAATGAGCCATTTGTAATCATTTGTGCCGGTCATAATTTTTAACTCCAAAATATTCAGTACAGGTCAAATCTGCGTATCAATCACTCACCACCAAGCCGCCGTTTTCCATCACGTAAGTCACATCCGCACGCAACGCATTAGCCATGCGGTGGGTGATGAAAATAACGGTGCGTTCTTTGGTAATACGCTCGATGGTGGTGAGGATTTTGGCTTCCGTGGCGGGATCAAGTGCGGATGTGGCTTCATCGAGAATCAGAATTGCTGGATTTCTCACCAACGCCCTGGCGAGGGCGATTCTTTGGCGTTGTCCCCCTGATAGCTGTCCGCCCCTGTCACCAACGGTAGTGTCATAACCTTGAGGTAAGGTCAAAATAAATTGGTGAATTTCTGTGGCTTTGGCTGCGGCTTCGACTTGTTTGTCAGTGGCTTCTAGATAGCCCATGCGGATGTTTTCTCGCACGGAGCAATTAAAGAGAATTACATCCTGAGAAACCAGTCCAATTTGAGAACGGAGGGAGCGTACTGTTGCATGACGCAAATCAACTCCATCAAACAGAATGCGTCCTTTATCTGGGTCATAAAATCGCGTCAGCAAGTTGACAATTGTACTTTTGCCTGCTCCACTTTGACCCACAAATACCGCGAAGTCTCCTTGGCGAATCTTTAGGGATAGATTTTTAACTCCTCCTCTATCTTGGGAGTAGCTAAAGCTAACATCGTCAAAGTAAATATCACTGGAAAAGTGAGGTAAATCAATCGCATCCGGTGCATCCTGAATCGCCGGAGTTTCTGATAAGATATCGCTGATGCGTTGCAGCCCTGCTACTCCATCAATAAATGCAGGTATTGACGAAGTTAAACCAAGTATATTGAGATTCAAACCTACCAGTAAAACTTGAAAGGAGGTAAGAGTTCCTACAGAAATTATATTCCTGTAGGTCATCACTGCACCAATACTTAAAACGATAAGCTGCGTCATGACAAAACCAATCATGGGGACTTTCTGCACTAAGTAGGAGAGAAAGGTTGCCCGGACATAAACCTGTTTTAAGTCATTCAAATCGGTGGAAAAATCCTTAGTCATTTGGTTTTCCAGCCCGAATATCTTGACAACGGTTTGCGAGAGGATATTCTCTTCGACAACGCTGGCAATCTGTCCTTCTTTTTGCAGCAACTTATAGCCGACTTCGGTGGCAAGGCTGGCAATTTTTGCTGGAGCAAGGGTACAGATAGTTAAACCAATTAAACTGAGCAGGGCTAATTGCCAGTTGAGGAAGAAGAGGAAAACCAGAGAAAATAGGAAGTTAGACAGTTCTAAAACAACGACTGTCAGCCCCATTGTAATTACACCATTTTCCACCTTTTGGACATCGGCGATTAGACAATTGACAATATCCCCGGCTGAACGTCGCCCAAAAAACTCCATTGAAAGGCTTTGGAGATGCTGGAATAGAGAGTGTCGGATATTGTTAGTTATCAAAATGCCCAAACGCGCTCCTAGGAAAATTCCTAGCAAACCGATGCAGGCATATAGAATTGCTCCAACAACTAGCAATGACAGGATTAGAACCAGAAGACTATAGTTTTGGGGAACGATGGCGGCATCGATGATAAATTTTAAGCTGGCTCGGAAGACTGAATCGAATGCTGCGTCGAATATTAGGCAGAGAAAGAGTAAAATGAATTGCCATTTGTAGGAGGCAATGTATTTGTTGAGGGTTTTAAAGAACCAAATAAGTTCCATGAGTTATGGGAGTTTGTCTACAGGCACGATTTATACTTTTACTTTTACCGTTATAATCTGGATAGCTTCTTACTAAGCAGGGTGATCGGTACCCAGTTGAAATCAATTTTTAATCACATTTCATCAGCTTAACAATGTAATTATGATGATTTAGTTGTTGATTTTATAGCCAGGGTCTGTAAAACATAATTACCCTCCTGTTTGATGAGTATATTTATTGTTTTTGATGGTGTTTTTTCTCAATCTTTTTGTAGATTAACCTATATAGAATTGAGTTGTCAAGTAAACAAGTAAGGTTTACATTAACTTTAACTTAAAATTATTTTATTTTAAAATTTAAATTAATTCAGTTGAGTGAATCTTAGATATTAGTTTGATAACTAGAGAAATATGTGCTTTTAAATGAGTCTAAATAAGTAAGCCTTGTCTTTATTAATAAGACAAGGCTTGACACCGAGTTGCACGGTTGTTTGCTACAAGGTGAAAATATCTGTATTAAGCATTCTGTTGAATTTGTTAGCTTCACTCCTGATCAACGCGGAGGCTTGTGTGAGAGATCGTAGGAATCACTTAGTTCAGGCATCAGAGACAAACGGGCAAGCTGAAACAACTCGCAGTAGTACTTATAGTTATCCGCGTTAACGAGTTTGTCTACATCAGAGAGATTGATGGAGCAACTGTTCATTCCGTATATCTTGTCGTCCGTCCCAAGTACTAGATGAGACAACTCATGGATTATTGTTCCAGCAGCAGAGTTGGTGCCGAGTACACTGTAATCTGCGATGAGCGGTTGACAGAAGTGCATGACAGGGTTGTAGTTTACGCTTTTACTTGTGGCACAGTCTTTACAGAATACATAAGCTTTCGACGAAGTGTCTTTTGGATCGTATTTGATTTGTATTGGCTTAGAGATTAATGCTTCTTTCAAAGATTTAAGTTTCTTGGCTACGATTTCTGGCTTATTATCTCCCCAAAATCGCTTAAACGCAGTTAATACATCTTTATATGCGTCGCTTGCTTTATTCATTGTCTGTAAAGAGTTGGCACTAGAGTAGGCTTTAGAGACAATGTTTTTGGCTTGGTTGAATGCGGCAATGTATTTATCCACATCCTTAGAGTTGAAATCAATTAATTCAGGCTGCATCTAAACATCTCCTTTATACAAAATAGGAATACAAGCGGTGAATAGTCATTCCGAGTTCGCGAGGCTTTACAACTTGCCTTGGTGTCATCAGATGGGAAAAATCTTTCTTAAGAGGCGGAAATTCTCGCCTTTGAGATGTAGGGTGAGCAGTGCCCACCCTACATCTATAAATCACATTTAATCAGCTTACAAATGTAGTTTTGCTGAAAAAATATTGGTTCTACCAGATTCTTCTTACTTTAAACATGATTAAGCTCCGTTGAGAGTTGTTTATTGTTGAGACAAACTTTTATTTTTGTCTCTATAATAAGACGAATCCAGAGGTCAATTTCTGAATTTTTCGAGTTAGAGGCTGTTTTTTCCTAACTCAATGCACTCTGAGAGGTTCAGATCCCCGACTTCCCTAAGAAGTCAAGGATCTAGGCTTTAGCCCGATCGCCCTTTCGCCTCTTACCTTTCAGCCGTTTCACAGCCTCCTCAACCTCCCCGCGAAAAGGGTAGAGCAACCGCCGACTCAGCGCACTTCGATAAGCCTCCACAGCCTCCGTCACATCCCCCAACCCCAACAACGCTCTCCCTTGCCAGTAACCAGCCATAGCTGGGTCAAACTCCATCAATTCCCGGAACTGACAAGCCTTTTCCAACCATTTCCGACTCGCCACCTCATCCCCCAACACTCCATAACTTTCCCCCAGCCACACCGCAGCAGATACAGATTGCAGATAACCCCCATCTTCTGGTAACAACTGCCATCCTTGCGCCAAAGCCTCCACCGCCTCCCGGTGTTTAAGAGCCAGCGCCAACACCCGCCCATAACCAAACCAAGCATCAGGTAACTGCGGCTCAAGTTGCGTCCCCTTCGCAGAGAGACTGCACCCCCGATCGATTTCCTGAAAACTTTCCACCAACACCCGCCCCGCCGTCGTCCAAACACTCCAGCGATCGGGAAAACGATCGAGCATCTCTTCTACTATTGATGTAAGGGTTACTTGAGGGTTCGATCCCCCTAAATCCCCCTTAAAAAGGGGGACTTCCAGAGGAGTTTCCCCCTTGCAATTAGAAGACTTCGCCTGCTCTAGCTCCCCCCTTTTTAAGGGGGGCTGGGGGGGATCTAGAGAGGCTGGGGGAGAGATAACAGACAAAATTTCACACAACGCCCGATAAATTTCACAATCCTGCGGATACAGACGATAAGCCTTCAGCATCGCCTCAGCCGCTTTCTGATATTCCCCCGTGTGGAACAAGTAACGCCCGTAGGAATACCAACCCCTAGGATGATTCGGGTGTTCCTCAGTAAACCGTTCCAACACCCCAACCCCGTTAGCCGACTCCCCCCGGAAAAGGTGATAATATGCCAGCAACTCGCGGGCATCCGCCGCATCAGGAGCCAGTTGCAGCACAGAAGCGATCGTCTTTTTAGTCTGCTTCCCCTCCTCACCCGATACCAATCTCATCCGGCAACGAGTATCCGCCAGTCGTTTGAGTACCCCGAAATCACTCGGAGCCACCTCTAGCGCTTTGCTCAACCGTCGCTGCGCTTCCCGCACATTCCCCCCCGCCACCAGAGCGTCATAGCAGCCGATCGACGCGACAATATCCTCCGGGTGCAGCGACAAAACGGCATCAAAGGCTCGCAAAGCTGCAACCGCATCGCCTCTCCCCACCTGCACCTGCCCCAACGCCAGCCAGTGAGCGGCATTGTGAGGTTCAAGGGTTGCCGCCGACTCAAAAGCCAGTATCGCTGCCTGAGTATCACCTCTACAGAGTGCGATCGAGCCGCTGATATGCTGTTGAGTCGCCTCATTGCGTGCATTGGCCAAGGCACTTTCATAAACCGCTACTGCCTCAACCTCTCGTCCCATAAGCTGCAAGAGTTTTGCCAATTGCAAGTGGACGGCGATCGATGGTGGTTGCTGTCGCTCGATCACTTGGCGATATTCCTCAACCGCCTGCTCGATATGACCGATTTCATACAGCAGATTCGCCAATTCCAACCGTTTCTTCCATCCAGATGGATACTGCTGCACGTACTCACTTAATGTTTTCAGCTTCTGCTCTTGTCGGGTTGGCTTGGAGTCTGCAACCAAGTAAGCGTTCAGTTCCACCCCAGAGGACTGAGTGAGGGATACCACCCGGAGTGTAGTGTTTCTAGACATATTGCTGTTACCTGATAATTAATTGTCTCGCCAATGTTCTGAGGGATGGGGGCGATCGAGTCGGATTGTAGGGGCAATCCCCCCGCGATCGCCCCACCCGCGATCGCCCCAACCGCGATCGCCCCAACCGCGATCGGCCCACAATCTTGACGGGGTAGGCACGGGGGCACTACCCCTACAGTAAAATCATTTGCGATCGAGGCAACGTCCCCCTTTTGAGAAGACTCGGAGGAATCTAACAGAGCATCATCCAACCCTGACAAATACCCGCTCAAACGCTTTTGCAGAATTTCTCGTGCCTGTTGGATGCGCTTGTAAACGTTATTGAGCGAGAGAGCAAGTTGTTGGGCAATATCTTGATAGGCAATCTGGTGGCAGTAACGCAGGATAAACGGATTGCGCAGTCGAGAAGGCAGAGTATCAATAGCGCGGCGAATGTATTTCCCTAACTCATGATGCAGAAGTGCCTCTTCAGGAGAGTCCAAACCAGAAATAAATGCTGAATTTCCTGTAGCAGCTATTTCTTCAATATCCTCGATCTGCATTGCTTTCCGGCGACGTTCTCGGTGTATATCTATACATAGATTATGGGTTAAGCGAATCAGCCAAGCTCGGAGGTTGGTGATTTGTGCGGCATAGTCTGGTAATTTATCCCAAGCTTTGAGCATGGCGCGACTGAGCACTTCTTCGGCATCAGTAGTATTCCCCATCCACTTGACACAGCAACGGTAAAGATAATCTCGGTTCTGTTCCCATAGCTGCCAAAATGCTTTCTCTATATCTTCACAGCCACCCCAAATGTCTTGTGCAATAACGGATTGAGAACTTGACATGATTTAAAAAATGGTGAAAGATAAATGTGAAGGAACATTCCTCTGTTCCTTTTTTCGTTGCACCCCAATCCCGCAAACATCTAGCTCACTGTGGTCTCAGTATTTATGCGGATAAAGATTGGATTCAGTTGCTCTTTTTTTGAGGCTGTATCTTTTCCATGTCTTTATCATGGCTCCCCTACCCTGTCCCTGTCAGTCGGAAAAGTCGGATCGTAAAGTCGGAAAAGTCGGATAATAGTTCTTAGAGCTTTCCCCACCGACTTACTTAACGCCAGGGATCGGCTTCAAAGTATGGTGCTGAATCGCCTACAATCAAAACTACGGTGCATAACTCAAAACTAGGGTGCAAAACTGGAAAAACCTTACCCGATGAGATGGATTTGTACATGACTTTTCAAGAAGCCCTAGAATTTATCGAAGCAGCCTTAGAGTTCAAGACCAGTAAAACGTTAAGTTTGCTTGAAAAAGAAATCTTAAAAGCTGCTTGGGAAAACGCAACTTATAGTGTCATTGCTGACAGCTTGTACCTCAGCGTAGGACATATCAAAGATTTAGCGGCCCTCCTGTGGCAGCGCCTTTCAGACGTAATGGGAGAAAAAGTTACTAAGAATAACTTCCGCTCTCTGGTAGAGAAGCAAAGCACCACAAGTGCGATCGCCCATGCCAAAGTCGAACCTATGACGATGACTGCGGGAGGAGGAAGAGACATCGATGAATTAGAAACTCCCAAAGGCAACATTTTAATTGTGGATGACCTCCCAGAAAATCTGCATTTCCTCACAGAAATTCTGACTAAGCATGGGTATAAAGTTCGCTGCGTCACCAATGGTGCGATGGCATTGAGGACAGTTCGCAATCATCCCCCCGATGCTATGTTGCTGGATATTAAAATGCCAGACATGGACGGCTATCAAGTCTGCGAAGCCCTCAAATCCGATGAAAAAACCTCAGAAATTCCGATTATTTTCTTAAGTGCACTTGACCAAGTTTTTGATAAAGTCAAAGCTTTTAAAGTAGGGGGAGTTGACTACATTTCTAAACCTTTTGAGCCGGAAGAAGTGCTAGTTCGCCTCGAAACTCACCTCACTATCGGGCGTCAAAAACGCCAGCTTAAAGAAGCAATCGAGCGACACCAGCAAACCGCTGAAATTGTCTACCAATCTCGCACCATGCTGGCAAATTTGCTAAACTCATCTCTGGATGGAATAGCCGCGGTGCAGGCGGTGAGGGGGGATATCGCTGGAGAAATTGAAGATTTTCGCTGCTTGGTAGTTAACCCTGTCTTTGCCAGAATCTTAGGGAAAAAACGAACCGAACTCGCAGGCGCACCCCTCATGAAAAAACTGCTTAATCAATTGAATCCCGGATTGTTTGATTTATTAGTAGAAGTTGTTGAGACTGGAGAATCGCTTGAAGGAGAGGTTCATCTAGAAAGTGATTACCTGGGCAAATGCTATTATTTCACTGCTGTTAAATTGGGAGACGGTTGCTCAATTACTATCCGCGATCTTACAGACTTAAAACAGTCGCCATTAAGGTCAATGATGGAACTGAACCAACCGCATACTAGCATCAAATAGGATAAACAGTGCTTACGCAATCTGACCCAAGAAACCTCGCTTTTAGCTGAGTCTCGATCCCCCTAAATCCCCCTTAAGAAGGGGGACTTTGAAATGCCTGAGATTTATCGCTTTTAGCTGAGTCTCGATCCCCCTAAATCCCCCTTAAGAAGGGGGACTTTGAAATGCCTGAGATTTATCGCTTTTAGCTGAGTCTCGATCCCCCTAAATCCCCCTTAAGGGGGACTTTGAAATGCCTGAGATTTATCGCTTTTAGCTAAGTCTCGATCCCCCTAAATCCCCCTTAAAAAGGGGAGTAGGGGTTAACTTTGAATACTCTTGTCCCCCCCTTCTTAAGGGGGGCTAGGGGGGATCGATCGCGGGCGTGTACTTCATAAACCTGCAATCTGCTGTCTCATCATTCACCAACCAAGGGTTCAGTTAAATCCAGAATCTTCTCAAATTGAAACTTATTCACCCAATTTCTGAGAGTTTGAAGCTCGAAAGCGTGAGATTCAGGAATTTCCTTAAGGAGTTGAGACACTAATTCCGAGTCCGCGTCAAGAGCTGCTTCATGCAATTTTACAATCCATTTTTTTGACATCGCTGCTAATAAATCAGTGAAATTTAACGGTTCTCCCGTCATAGGAGAAGGGGGAGACGGTGGCTGTTGTTCCTGATAAATATAACTGACACCCAAATGTTTAGCCATGATGTCAAAAATGGCTTCTTTGTGGAACGGTTTTCGCACAAAATCATCGCAGCCAGCCGATAAAATAACTGCCTTTTCTTCTTCCCACACGCTAGCTGTCAGGGCAATAACAGCAGTAGCTTGACCTTTAATAGTGCCTTTAATGCGTTTTGTGGCTTCATAACCATCCATAACGGGCATTCTCATGTCCATCCAGATGAGATGCGGTGAGTAGGAATCCCAAATTTCAAGCGCTTCAATACCGTTACTCGCTTCTTCCACTTCAAAACCAAGAGGTTTGAGGAGTTTAATTAACAGTTGCCGATTGTCATCTTTATCGTCCACTACTAGGATGCGATATTGGGGTTGGTTAGGCGCTAGGGCCACGACGCGACGATTGTAGGGTTGGTTTTGACTTGCGCTGGCATCAGCGATACCCACAGGAATGTCAAATCTAAATGTTGTGCCAGTTGTGTCTTCTAAAAATTCCTTGAGAGGCATTCCAGGGGTGAAAACTTTACCGTGACTAATGACTGTTATTTCACCTCCCATCAAGCGGACAAATTGACGGCTAATCGTCAGTCCTAATCCGGTTCCTTGCTGCACTTTTTGACCGGATGCTGTTTGCACGAAGGGTTGGAATAGTTTCTCCAGTTCGTCGGCAGCCATACCAAGTCCCGTATCTTTGACTTGAAAGGTAATGGTTGTTTGTTGTTGGTTGTTGGTTATTTGTGTTTTGGGTTGACTTTTGGCGTTTGCTTGTTTACTTTTTACTTCAACAGACACGCTTCCCGAAGAGGTAAATTTAACGGCATTACTTATCAAGTTAATCAGCACTTGCCGCAATTTGACTTCATCAGCGCAGATATATTTAGGAACATCGGCAGCACATTCAAATCGCAATTGTAAGCTTCGATCGTTTGCTTTCAACGCAAACATATCCTCGATATCAGCTAGGAAGTGATGGATGTGGAAATTATTTTCTGATAGCGTCATGCGTCCAGCTTCTACTTTGGAAAGGTCAAGCACCTGATTAATTAGAGATAATAAATGCTCTCCACTGCGATGAATAATGTTGAGGTTTTCTGTTTGTTCACTTAACAGATTTGTATCCTGATTCATCAGTTGAGAAAAGCCGAGAATGGCGTTCAGGGGAGTTCGCAATTCGTGGCTCATGTTGGCAAGGAAAGTGCTTTTGGCGAGGTTGGCGGCAACGGCTGTTTCTTTTGCTTGTTCGAGTTCTGTTTCTGTTTTTTTGCGATCGCTAATTTCCTGTTCTAAGCGGACATTTTCAATCAGCGTCATCTCGGCCTGTTTGCGATCGCTAATATCTTGAAAAGCTGCGATCGCATATTCTACATTACCCGTATCATCGAAAATCGGCGTACTCGTTGATTCTACAAAAATGCTCCCGTCGCTGTGGTGCAGTTCCAAATCATCCGCCTGCGCGGTTTCACCGCCAAGCGATCGCACTAGGGGTAGCTGTTCGACTGGATATATCTCCCCAGTGCCGGCGCGATAAACGCCATAGGTTTGTGATAGTTGCTGAGTTTCGGCTTTGGGTAAATCTTGAATATTCAGTAACTGCTGTGCAACTTGATTGGTGTAGATGATTTGTCCTTTGGCGTCGTGAACGGAGATGCCCAGGGGAATAGCATTGAGGAATTTATTCAGGCGATTTTGCGTGGATTGTACTTGGGTGTAGAGTCTAGCGTTGGTAAGGGCGATCGCCGCTTGTGTTGATAATAGTTTAATTAGTTCCAGGCGATCGGGTGTAAAAACGCCATCTGCTAAATTATTTTCCAAGTAAACAATCCCAATTAATTGCCCTTGATTCAGCAGAGGGGCGCAAAGAATCGACTTAGGTTGGTATGTTTTGATATAAGCATCTTGGGTAAATCTGCCTTCACGGGCAACATCGCTTTCAATCAGTCCTTCCTGAGTCCTTTCAACATAGTGAATAATCGACAAAGGCAGACAGGTTTCTATAGGAGTCGATTGCAAAACCATCACCTGATTTGAGTTAGCCTCGCCTGACGCTTCGACTCTTAGTTGTCCTTGAGACTCTAAAATTAGATAGCCAGTTTGTGCGCCGCAGCTTTCCAGCAGGATTTTCATCAAAGTCGTGAGGAGTTTATCCAGCTCAATTTCACTGGCGATCGCCCCAGATGCTTTCATCAATGCTGCCAAATCCAGGACTTCACCTGAAATACTACCCGACGAAGTATTAGGTAGGCTGTTGCGCGAATTTATGGACATATTGGCTGTAGTAAAACGCTTTAAAAGTTCTGGATACTGCCGTTTCAAATCTGTCATTTTAGCTGTAGCACCCCAACGTAAATAGCAGTAGTAAGCATTTGTCATATAGGCTTGGGCAACTTGCTCTTTTCCCCAAGCGAAGTAAAACTTGGCAGCCAATTCATTAGCCAAAGCCTCTTCGTTGATGTAGTCATGTTCTTTGGCTAAGGCAATGGCGCGATCGTAATAGTCTATAGCGAGAGTGGTTTCACCCAAAACTCGATATCGTTCTGCCTCCACTAGATAGAATTTATGGAGATGAGTCATCGGAGCAAACTCCGCCCATTTCTTGATCTTTTTCTGGTTGGCTTTCACCTTCTGGAGGATCAGTTTTTGCTCGGACTTGGGTGCGTCAGAATAGATGGCAAGATAAACTAAAGAATTATAGAAATGGTACAGAGGAATAGTACCTACAGCGCTATCGCTATATTTTTCGGCGGATTTAGCATTTTCTATAGCTTGCTGATAGTCTTGAAAAATATAGCAGAGAAAGAACTTAAAAAAATAGAGGGATCGACAAATATTTTGAGCCTTCGCTGACAGATGCAAGGGTAACATTTTCCTTTCGTCATAGCTTTTACCAATTAAAAGACACTTATCTTCAGCCTGTCCCATCAAGTTCAATAAAACCTGTCGATTGAGTTGGTTGTAGTAATATGATGTTTCTTGCTTCAGTTGGCTGAGGGTATTACTGTACATTGCCATCTCGGCCTCGACTGTTGCCAATTCCTTCCCCAATACATAGGAATGGTAGCAGTATACGCAAACTGAATAAGCTGCATATTCTAAGTCTCCAGTTTCTAGGGCTATCGAGTAAGCATTCTGCAAAGGGTTTAAAGTTTCCCTAAGATGTTCTTTCCAATGTTTGACAAAGTAATTAACAATAAATATTGTTCGGGATTTGAGTTCTTTAGTATTAAACTTATCGAGTAACAAGAGAGCAAGTTGCCCAAATTGATAACCAGTCTCAATGTCTCCTACGGTTTCTCCAGCCAGAATGAGTCCGTAAGTAGCATAGGCACAAGAAGACACAGAAGTATTCCCGTATTTGATGGATAAATTTACCTGTTTAAACACCATCATCGGCAGGAGTTCAGGTGTTGCAAAATGGGCGGCAGAAACGACTGTTGAGAGGATACGCATTGCTGCCAGTTTATCAGGATTAGTCATCACTGGTAGGTCGATTAAGTCCTCGATTCGCTTCCCTACTAAACTTAACTTAGTCTTCACCAGTTCAAGGAAAATATTGAATTGTGTTGGTTTTTGGGGAAAGCGAATCCCCAACAGCTTTAATACTGAAAGTGCCGTATCTATTGCTTCCAGAGGTTTGTTTTGTGCTGTATAGGCTTGAATCTTGACTTCATAGACTTTCACTTTGTCCAGCAACGAAGTAGCTTGTTGAAGCACAAGGTTAGCCAATTTTTCCATTTCCTCAACGTGACCACTCAAGATAGCAGCTTCTACTGTTTCCACATAAAGTGCCAGAGTGAGGTCATACTGACGAAGCCAACTATCTGCACTCAAGCAATTTATACCAATTCTTAAGTAATTCCAGGCGGGTTTCCAAGCTGCTGATGCCTTCGCTTTTTTGCCAGCAATCAGATTTAATTGAGCAAGTTTATCTCTTTGTAACTGAACGTCAATTGCTTCAATACCGAAGTTGAGTTGATTGACAATATCAAAAATCTTTTGTTGGAGGTTCTGTGGTGGTGTATTTTGTAACAACAGTTGCCCGATTTTCCAGTGAACCGCTTGCTTGGAGTCTGGGGGAATTAGAGAATAGGCTGCTTGCTGGATGCGATCGTGAGCAAATTTATAAGTAATGTTTAAGTCATTCGCCTCTCGGTTTGTTTTTAGGAATTTGTACTCATCCCCAACGGGTAATATCAATCCCGCTTGAATGGCATCCCATAATTCATTGGCCGTTTCTTTTTGAGAAGTTTCATTGATGGTTGAAAGCGTTGTCAAATCAAATTTGTTGCCAATACAAGCGGCTAACCGTAAAACTTTTTGTGTGGGTTCTGATAAAATTTGAATTTTATCTGCCATGAACTCAACAACGTTATCAGTAATATTCCTCGTTATAATTTGCTCGAAATCCCAATACCAAGCCCCAGCATTCGGATCAAATTTCAGCAATTGCTCTGTATAAAGTGACTTCAGAAACTCTTTGATAAAAAACGGATTTCCTTGTGTTTTTTGCCAAACCAACTCGGCTAATCTTTGCGTAGAGACGCACTCAGTTTTCAGCGTATCCGCAATGAATTCATTAACCTGGTTTAAATTTAAGGGTGAAAGGGAGAGATGATTAATTACTACTCCCTGTTTTTTCATCTCAGATAAAGTCAGCATAGTAGGATGAGTTGCACTGACTTCGTTATCTCGATAAGCTCCGATTACAAACAGATATTGAGTAGTAAAATTGGTCATTATCAACTGGAGCAATTGCAGCGTAGCGCTGTCTGTCCACTGAAGGTCGTCTAGAAATAGGACAAGGGGATGTTCTTTTTCGCAAAAGACATGAATCAAGTTTTGAAAAGCTAAATTAAACCGATTTTGTGCTTCTGTTGGCGGTAATTCGGGGACTGGATTCTGTTTGCCAATAATCAGTTCTACTTCGGGAATAACATCAATAATAATTTGTCCGTTAATTCCTAATGCGCGTTGAATCTTTTCTTGACACTGTTGTAATTGCGCTGGAGTTTCGGTGAGTAGTTGTCGCACCAATTCTTGGAAGGCACCGACTAAAGCTTGATAGGGAATATCGCGTTGCAACTGGTCAAATTTACCTGCAATAAAGTAGCCACGTTTTTGAGTGATGAGCTTATACAATTCCTGGACTAAAGCTGATTTTCCGATGCCAGAAGCTCCAGAAATGAGTATGAATTGAGTTTGTCCTTGTTGAGGATAATTTTGTTTTTGAGTTGTGGTTGGGTTATTTGACTCTACTTCTTGCTCTTCTCTAGCAGCTAGGCGCCGGAATGCAGCCAATAAGGAATCTATCTGTGCTTCTCTCCCGTACAGTTTTTGAGGTAGTTGTAGTTGAGGATAAATATCTCGGTTTCCCAAGGGAAAAGCTTTGACTTCACCAGTGCTATATTGATCCAGACAAGTTTCTAAATCTGCCTTTATTCCCCAAGCACTCTGATATCTATCTTCTGCCATTTTTGCCATTAACTTGATGACAATCTCTGAGAAATTTAAGGGTATTTCTGGATTGATTTCATGAGGCAAAATTGGTTGTTTGGCAATATGGCAATGGACTAACTCAAGGGCATCTGCTGATTCAAAAGGCAATTGATTGGTGAGCAGTTCGTAGAAAGTAACGCCGAGAGAATAGAAATCGGTGCGGTAGTCGAGTAATCGATTCATCCGTCCTGTTTGTTCGGGGGAAATATAAGCTAAGGTTCCTTCTAGAAGATTGGGACTTTTGAGGCTGAGATATTCTTGGGATAGGATGGTAGATAAGCCAAAGTCAATGATTTTTAATTGTCCGGTTTCAGCATTCAAGACAATATTAGATAAATTGATGTCTTTGTGAATTATATTATGTTTATGAATTTCACCTAAATTCTTGGTAATTTGGATGGCGATGTGGAGAATTTCTGATATTGAGAACCTACGGCGTTCCAAAATTTTTTTTAACGACTCTCCGCCAAAATCCTCCAACAAAATCAGTTGGGTATTCTGGTATTTTCTTAACTCGTAGGCTTTAATTGTTCCCTCTAGATTAAGACTGCAAGTGATTTCGTATTCTTGTTGATAGCGGTAGAGTTCGGCTGGTGTGGGGTAATCCTGTTTGAGGAGTTTCAAAATCACTGGTTGCTGATTTTGATTCAGGACGCCTCGGTATACGAGTGAATTAGCACTTTGGTAAATTTGGTCGATAATTGTGATATCTGGCAGTGAAATCATCTTGGGAATTACTTCTGCCTCAAAAGTATAACTAGGTTATTTTAGGTTGATAGTGCGTCTAGGACTTTGAGAATTGCAACTCTCGCACGTTGCGTATAAATACTGTAAAACCCGCTCATTGAGCGGGTTTTATGAATCGGAACGACAGGATTTGAACCTGCGACCCCTACTACCCCAAAGTAGTGCGCTACCAAGCTGCGCTACGTCCCGACAGCTTTAACAGCATATCATCAAATTCAGAAAAAAGTCAAAAAAAATCAAAAAACTTTTAAAATTTTTGCAGCTTGGGTCAAACCAGGTATCGCAGCCGGGGGCCAAAAACCCTCACACCTCCTACCAGCACTGAGGATGAACTGCACGCTGTAAGCTTGGGGATAGCCTTCTACTTGCACCCACACTAAATCGCTTTCGGCTTCGATCGCGATTTTTTCCTCTTCCATCAACTCACTGGCCATTTGAGTCATGGTGGCGGTTAATTGGGCTAGTAGGCTGCAAAAATCGTTCAACTCAGCCTCGGTGAGCTCGATCGCCCAACCATCGCCACCCACTAAACCCTGAAACTCGGTGCTGTTGGGGTTCCATCCCAAACGCCATCCGTCACCTGTCTTAATTACGCGATCGACCATGGAGAAATTTTTGATATCGGATGATTTAACCGCAGAGAACGCAGAGAACACAGAGGAAGAGAAGAGAGGGGCATAATTATGATTCTACCTAATCATTGAAACAAAATTTTAAGGTGCTAGCAACTTAGCGTCTCCTGGCTGGGGCTGAGGTATTGTCGGCGAGTTCGATCGCCCTTCTGGTTTTCCTCCCGCCGGTGTTTTGGGGTCTGATGAGCCCAAATCCCCTGTAAAAACATCAACTAAAGCTTGAACCAAAGCATCGCGCTGACTTCTATTTAAACTTTGAATCGCAGCCCGATCGCCCTCCAAGGGATTCGATCGCAAAACATCGTTTCCGGGATACACACTTTCGACCAAATAATCGGGAGTTACCCCCAAATAATCAGCTAAACTCAATTTCCAATCAAAGCGATAATTGGGTGGCCGTCCTTTGACAAACACATGATATCGAATCAAGCGTGCGACTAAAGTATTATTGGGGTCTACTTTTCCAGTTTCCTTAGAAATGTAATTATTGGCGAGGGGGAAATCAGGCAATTTTTGATAGACAAATTTCCAAGCATCTTGGACTCTCACTTGTTGCGCCTGCGGTTCTTGAGCAACCCGTACTTCAGACACAGATTGATTAGCCCGCAATACCGAAGGTTCCATCGCCGATAGACTTAGTTCGCCCGATTCCAATATCCAACTCAAAAGCGTGAAAATCGCCACACTCAAAGTAATTAACAAAAAACTCAAGGCCAGCTTTAATTTCTTCACGGTTTTGATGATTTGTTCAAATATAAAATAATTTCAGCAAGTTTTGAGTGTAATACCAATTTAATGTGAAGTTGCACATATTTCGATCCCCCTAAATCCCCACCCCCCCCTAGCCCCCCCCAAGGGGGGAAGGGGGACTTTGATCAGAATCTTGTCCCCCCCTTATTAAGGGGGGCTAGGGGGGATCGGATTCTATGCAGCCTCATAAAAAATTGGTGTGAGTCAAAATAATTGCTCGCACCTCAAAACTCTCCAAATAGCTAGATGTCTCCGATAATTTCCGGCTGTGTCAATTCGTCAGACATTTCAAATATAGCCCGCATCACTGGTTTCATTTGATGGTCGTCATTGTTGTCAAAATCTTCATAGCGACGACGTTTGGCGCGGTTCGCTACCTGTACCGTAATCCGATAGCGGTTGGATGCAGCACTGATCAACTCTTCTGCCCTACGGGTTAGCTGAGTTGAATCAAAGGGTGGACGCTTAGCCATGAGACTACCTACTTATCTGATGTTAGATTCTAGTTTACCAACAAATTCGGGTAAATCCACGGTCTAATACCAATTTTTTATGAAGCTGCATAGAATTCGATCCCCCCTAACCCCCCTTCAGAAGGGGGGGACAAGAGTCCAATCAAAGTCCCCCTTCTTAAGGGGGATTTAGGGGGATCGGAATATGTGTAACTTCACATTAAATTGGTCTAAGTGCGATCGGGTTGAAGGCGATCGAGTCGCATTGAAATATAGTGTCAATATGTTAATTATTCATTGAGTACCTTTTTGTTATGCAGGTAGCCACAGCCCATTCATTTAGTCACTTGCGTCCGATAACTTCTCATCCCCTAAAATTAGTGGCGTTTGGGGACAGTTTAATCTATGGTTTTGGCGATAGTGTGGGCGGGGGCTGGGTGGAACGACTGCGGCGCCAATGGATGTTGTCGGAGAGTCCTGGACACGTTCTGTATAATTTGGGGGTTAGGGGCGATCGCGCTTATCAAGTCTCTCAGCGGCTAGAGAATGAGTTTCGTCACCGTGGTGAGCTCAGAAATCGTGTCCCGGATGCGATGATTATTTCGGTAGGGCTGAATGATTCGGCGAGAGTACAATCTGCGATCGGGCGTAACTATACTGATTTTGAACATTTTAAAACAGTTTTGGATAACTTGTTAAATTTGTCACAACAACTTTGTCCAGTGATTTTTGTCGGGATGGTGCCGGTGGATGAAAGTAAAATGCCTTTTCAGGATTGTTTGTACTATAGTCATGCTGACCAGTATCGATATAAAGAAGCAACCAGAGTGGCTTGTTTGGAGCGGGGAATCCCCTATTTAGATATTTTTGACAAATGGTGCGATCGGGGTACTGATTGGTGGCGATCGCGCTTAATTGCAGATGGGCTTCATCCCAATGTGGCGGGGTATCAATCTTTGTTTGAAGATGTCACAAGTTGGGAACCCTTAACAGCGATCGGTCTTTAGTCCGCATTAGATATTAGATATTAGATTTGAGATTAAAAAATTAGGAATGATATCAAATCCGTTGGCATCCGAATTATTCATCTCTCTTCTCTGACTCTGCGGACTCTGTGGCCTCTGCGGTTTAATCATTCCGAAAAAAAACTATGCGATATCACAATCAACAATCAACAATATTTTAGCAGTGAGTTATGAAGATTCTGTTAGTAGAAGACGACGATCGCATTGCCCAAGCATTAGCAGAAGCCCTCACCGATCAACATTATGCCGTAGACATAGCCGCCGACGGTCAAGAAGGTTGGAACTTTGCAGAAACTTTTACCTATGACTTAATTCTGCTAGATGTGATGCTGCCAAAAATAGATGGAATCACCCTTTGTCAGCGCTTGCGCCGACAAGGTTTAAAAACCCCCGTTCTCATGCTAACAGCCAGAGACACCAGCAATGATAAAGTAATAGGACTAGATGCCGGAGCTGATGATTATGTCGTTAAACCCTTCGATTTACCAGAATTAGCAGCAAGAATTCGAGCCTTACTGCGGCGGGGAAGTACAACTTTGCCACCAGTATTAGAGTGGGAAAATCTGCGTTTAAACCCGAATACCTGCGAAGTTACTTATCGCGATAATTTGCTGCACTTTACACCAAAGGAGTACAGTTTGCTAGAATTATTCCTACGAACAGGAGGGCGCGTTTTAACACGGAGTGCTATCCTAGACCATATATGGGCTTTTGAAGACTCGCCAGGAGAAGAAACCGTAAAAGTTCATCTCCGGGGTTTGCGACAAAAACTGAAAGCAGCAGGCGCACCAGCTAATTTTATTGAGACTATTTATGGCATGGGTTATCGGCTCAACCAAAACCTCTAATCCCCAATTTCAAGCTTTGGGATGGCGTTTATTGCTATCTTACTTAACAGTTATGGTAGCTATTTTAGGAACTTCTGCTATTGCTGTTTATGAATTATTTACCAGCAGTCTGTATCAAGAATTAGACCAGCGATTGGAGGTTTTGGCTCAAGCAGCTTCTCACAGTTTAGTTGCGATCGAAAAGCAGCACCTTTCAGAACATCCAGAAAAAAAAGGCGATCTATCTCATCAACAAAGTGAACAGCGCAATGATGACTTTCAGATTGAACTCGATCGCGAAAAAGTAACGCGCCAGTTAGACAAAGACGGAGACTTAGACATTCCCTGGCAAAATCTGCGGGAACCAGATCAATCTGTAGAATGGTTTAATGAAGCAGGTAAAATGTTAGGAAATTCCGGCAAGAGTTTACCACCTGTAATAATAAAATCGGGTTTCCAAACCATACAAAACGGGCAAATTCGGTCGGCGACAATTCCAGTTTATATTTCTTATAATGATAAGAAACAAGAATTAAAAGGTTATATTCGCACCAGCGAATCTACTAAAGAAGTCGAAGAAGTTCTCAGCAGACTCCGCTGGAATTTGGGTTATGGGAGTATTATTTTTCTGAGCTTGACTGCGGTTGGTGGTTTGTGGCTGACTAAGCAATCTCTCAAGCCAATTGAGGATAGTTTTCAGCAGTTAAAACAATTCACTGCTGATGCTTCTCACGAGTTGAGAAGTCCGCTGACGGCGATTAAAACTTCAGTGGAAGTGATGCAGAGTCATCCTGAGAGAATTCATGCAGCGGATGTTAAGAAAATGGTGGCGATCGCCTCTGCTACTAAACAGATGACTCAGTTAGTTGAAGACTTACTTTTATTAACTAGAATGGATGCACCAGCAGCCATGATCGCCCGCGAGTGGATAGCGGTTCCGTTAGACGAACTATTAGAGGATTTGCTAGATTTGTGGGAACTGCAAGCTCAAGAAAAGCAAGTTATTCTCAAGTCAAATTTAGCCATTGATACGTCTGTAATGGGAGATGCTGCACAGCTAACTCGTTTGTTTTCTAACTTGATTGGAAACGCAATTCATTACACACCAGCGGGCGGAATTGTGACTGTTTCTCTGAGCAGACAGAACCGATCGACAATTGTGAGTGTAGAGGATACTGGTATCGGCATTGCTCCAGAAGATGTCAAGTTAGTTTTCGACAGATTTTGGAGAGCAGATCGAGCCAGAAATCGCCGCGCAGGGGGTTTGGGGATGGGATTGGCGATCGCCCAAGCAATTGTCCAAAGCCACCGAGGAGAAATTAGCGTTACCAGTCAGCTAGGAGTAGGTAGCTGTTTTCAAGTAAAATTCTCCTCAGTAGCTTAAGAGTTGATATTAATAGAAAACCTTAACTCTTCTCCAGATTCTCCTTTTTCACCGCTTTCTCCTTTTTCTCCCTCTTCTCCTTTTTCTCCACCTTCCCCGCCCTTGGAAGCTGTCATTGTGACATTACTATCTGTCAAGGAAAGTTCAGAAGTGAAACTACTTTTTTTCCGGGGTTTTGGTCTTTTTCCTTCGCCGCTTTCTCCTTGTTCGCCCCCACTGCTACTCATTAAGACGATGGGTTTAACTGGCTTGCTGTTGCTCATCGATGAATTAGCAGCATTACTTAAAAGAGAAATAGGGGAAAATTGATTAACACTGCTGTCATTCTGGGATGCGATCGCACTAGCAGCTACAGAGGTTAAAACGCAAGCTCCAATGCCGAGCCAAATCTTAGTTTTACTTTGCATCTTTAAAAAAGCCTTATTCTGGGTGATTACTGCTACTATCCCAGAAAAAAGTAAAGAACTCGGAAAGAACCAAAAACATCGAAAAATTGTTTGCACAGACATTACCTTATTGCTACAATGCGAGTCCATTAGCAACCTGTAGGAGTGTCCCCAATGATTATCTGTATGGCAAATATTCTGACTTCAGAGGAATTAGGATTAATTGTCGATCGCCTAAAAAATGCTGAATTTGTCGATGGGAAATTAACAGCAGGTTGGTACGCCCAACAAGTAAAAAATAATGCTCAACTAAAAAATGATGCGGCTCCAACTCAGGAACTCAGAAATTTAGTCAATCAAGCACTAAAACGCAATTCTTTATTCCAAATAGCGGCGCGCCCTAAAGCAATTCGTCCCATTATGTTTAGTCGCTATCAGGGAGGAATGTACTACGGGACACATATTGATAATGCGATTATGGGAGACGAAGAACTAATGCGATCGGATTTGTCTCTCACTCTATTTCTCAGCGATCCTGCCACTTATACGGGCGGGGAATTAGTGATTGAAAGTACCCAAGGCGAACAAGCTTTTAAACTTGATGCTGGTTCAATGGTTGTTTATCCTACTACAACTTTACATCGTGTGGAACCTGTCACTGAAGGTGAAAGACTAGCGGCGGTGACTTGGGTGCAGAGTTTAGTTCGGGATGCTCACAAACGAGAAATTCTCTTTGATTTGGATACGGTTCGCGATACCCTTTTTCAGAAGTCTGGAAAGACAGCGGAGTTTGACTTGCTATCCAAAAGCATTGCTAATTTGCTGCGAAAATGGGCTGATGTTTAGGTTGAGCAGGACTTACGCAAGAGACTAAGGGATTGGGGCAACCACGGGGATTGCCCCTAGATTAACACGAGATATAGATGTCGTGCATCCAGGACTATTGAGGAGGTTTTGGAGGCGGATGAAAGAAATTTTAGGTCTTTCCGAGTTCTTTACTTTGTTTTGTCACATTAGTAATTGTAAATGAGTTAAGCAACCAGGATCTAACAAATGAGCAACCAAACTAAAATTTGGACAGGCGTGGGACAGTCTTATGTGACACAAGACAATTCTATCGATGTCGATCCAGTATCATCGGAGAGATACCAACTCTCAATTGGTGAAAGTGGTGAAAGTGGTGAAAGTGGTGATGACAGCCGTTACGAAAATGGCAACGGCTATTCTGAGTACCAAAATGGCAACGGCTATTCTGAGTACCAAAATGGCAACGGCTATTCTGAGTACCGAAATGGCAACGGCTATTCTGAGTACCAAAATGGTAACAGCAATTCTGGGTACATAAGTAGTAGCAGCAATGATGGATACCAAAGTGGTTATCAAAACGGCACTTCAGCGAGTGTTAGTAATTATGGATACGAAAGCGGCGGCTATTTCTACGAGAATGAAATTAAAGGTACAGATAGTGATGACAACTTGACAGGAATTCTTGGCAATAATATTTTCAAAGGAGGCAAGGGCAATGATATTCTGACTGGCAGCAATGGCAATGATAAACTAGAAGGCGGCAAGGGTTTTGACACACTTAGCGGCGGTGCAGGAAATGATATCCTTGATGGAGGGAAGGGCAATGATATTCTGACCGGCGGCATGGGTTCGGATTTATTTGAGCTGGAAGGGCGAGGGGCTGCAAATACTCTCGCTCTCGCTGATATCATCACGGACTTTCAAAAAGGCGCAGACATACTGAAGCTCAAAGATGGCTTAGGATTTGCTAACATTAATATCACTCAAGGAACTGGAATTTATGCTAGCGATACTCTGTTAAGGATAGCAGGCACTGGTCAATATTTGGCAGTGTTGAAAGGAGTTAATGCTGGAAATCTTAACGCGACTGATTTTACTTTTTCATAATGCTAGGATTTGCGCCGAAGCCGGGTTTTTCACAACAGGACTTACCCACTTCGACCAAAGAAACCGGGTTTTTTACCGAATCTGCGGGTAACAACGAAATATTTTCGCAAAAAAACCCGGTTTCTGCCTACCCGTGCGTCCAAAACTATACAAAAGCGAAATATTTTCGCAAAAAAACCCGGTTTCTGCCTACCCGTGCGTCCAAGAATATCTGATTTGTCAACAACAAAATATCTAAAAAATAGGAGAATAAATAGATGGCAAGCGCTAACTTTCGCAAACTTCACCGCCAAGTTGCACCGATTATTTTCATCCCTTTACTATTGAGTGCATTAACTGGTGTTGCCTATCGGCTGGGAGAAGATTGGTTTGGCATAGAAGGTGATGCTGCCAAGATTTTTATGGATATTCACCAAGGAAGCTATCTCGGAAAGGAACTCAGACCATTTTATGTGCTTTTGCTGGCTTTGGGAGTGATTGGGCTGATAGTTACTGGTTTGACGATGACCAAATTTTTGGGTGGCGCACGCCCTGAAAGACCAGGTGCTAAACTTGATTTTCGTAAGGTTCACCGTATTGCTACACCGATTATTGTCTTGCCTTTAGCAGTCAGTACAGTCACAGGTGTAATCTACCGAGTTGGCAGAAGTTGGTTTAAGATGCCGAAAGAGGTAGGAGAAGTTTTTCTGAATATCCACCAAGGAGAATATTTGGGAAATTTTTTGATGCCAATCTATGTGTTTTTGGTAGGTTTGGGTGTGATTTTGCTGCTGGTAACAGGAATCAATATGACTGGTATTTTTCGGAAACGCCGCCAGCAAACAACAGAGGAAGATAGCTAATAGATTTTTTTTTCGGGGAATGACTGATGAATATCGTGGTTTTAATTCTCTCTACAGTTGCATCTTTTTTGGGGAACTGGTATACAATAATTCTCTGGTCGCTGACCTTTAATTAAGATGAAAAATAGAAGTATTGAAACGGCAAAATCAAGTCTTAAGTCAAAAATTGTATGGAAAAGTCTGCTACAAGGAAGTCGCACCAGTACATTTTTTAGTGAAGTATTAAGTAACAGCGGTCACTTTTTAATTCTGAAGAGTTTATCAGACTTAATATTAGCTGGTTTCTTCAAATTTATCACAGACCCAACTGAATATTTACTGATAGTAGCAATGCTTGTTCAGGCTTGGTATCTGTCGAACTCGAAATGCCACCGTTTTTGGGGAAACCTGATCTGCGTTGGCATCTATACGCTGATTGATGTGCCGATAGACGGGCTAGATTTTTTCCAAAATCCTAGTCACGTTGTCTTTTGGTTATTTTCTCTGATGATTGCTACTTTGCAAGGATTGCGATTCCATTGGGCTAAGGGTATTGATGATTGGCTGATTCCACTGGAAAGTTTGGTGAGGGCTCTGATGGTGGTAGCTTTTTATGTTGTGATTGGGATTAAGTCTCAATATTTAATTGCTAATCTAGAATTAATTGTGACATTTGCGGGGACGGCAACGCATTGGTTTCTTAGTTGGAGTATGGTGTTTATCGGTTTGCTTTTAGGGTTGCAGTCGGTACAGCTTGTCAAACAGAGAAAGCAGCTACAAAAAACTGCTCAACTACTGGGAAATATGGCAGAATGGGGGATGGGAAGTCATGTAGTAGAAACAGCGCTTAATAATCCAGCAGGTTTGGCTTTTCAAAAGTGCGATCGCACGATTTTATTTATGGATATTCGCGGTTTTACAAGTTGGTGCGAAAAAACTTCCCCTGAGACAGTTGCAGCGGTTCTAAATGAATATTACCGCTGTGTTGAACCAGCAGTTGCTCAGTTTAAGCCTTTAAGAATAACATTTACCGCCGATGAAGTCATGGCGATTTATGCTACGCCAGAGCAGGGAATTGCTGCGGCTAAATCTATGAGTAAAGCTGCTTTAGAAATGCTTGAATTATATGGAATTGGTGCGGGCTGCGGGGTGCATTGCGGGAGCGTTATTGAAGGGCTATTTGGTGGTGAAGATGTTCGGACTTATACGGTAATTGGTGATGTTGTCAATACAGCAAAACGCTTAGAAAGTGCCACGCCTGGTGGTGCGATTACTATTTCTGATGCTGTTTATCAAAGGATGTCACAAAATCTAAGGGTTGAACCTTGCGAACCGATCGCGGCTAAAGGTAAAACCGCGACTTTAATTGCATGGCGGTTAATATAGCTAGCCGTCATTCATGACGAATTTAATATTATTGGTTTTTCCGACCATCGGGCATGGTAGTTCCTCCCATACTGGCTCGATCGAGACTAGCACCATCCATGTTAGAATTACGGAGGTTAGCATTAGAAAGATTGGCATCTCTCAAGTCCGCAAAGCGCAAATCTGCACCGTCTAAATTAGTATTGGTCAAGTTAGCTTTCCTGAAATTAGTATTGCTGATTCTGGCTCCTATTAAAACTGAGCCACTTAAGTCGGTGCGTGCTAAGTTAGTGTTGACAAAATCTGCTATCTCGAAAGTACCTCCGCTGAGGTTGGCGTCTGATAAATCTGCTCCGGTAACGATCGGATTTTTTAAGGTGAGGTTAACTAATTTTACACCTCGGAGGTCGCAGCGGATGCAGCTTTGAGTTAGCAGCAGGGTTTCGACGTTGGCGTTGATTTGCTCAATTTCCTGTTGGGATACCTTTTCGGCAAATTCGGGGGAGACGTAGCCGAGGTTTTTGGGGTCGTCTTTTTTGGGTGGTTGGGGAGTTTTTGGTTGGCCGATCGCACTTAGCCCTAGTCCCACCTGGGGACACTCTGGAATTGCTGCAAACATCAGTAGCGAGATCGACAATATTGTAATTTTTTTCATTGTATTTTTTTTCATATATCGTTGACAAAATACCATTTATATTTTATCTTATAACTGAGCTAAATTGAGCTCAATAAATCCAAATTTAAATAAAAGACTTCGGAACCATCCGGTGCGCGAATTAATTTTTCAACAGCCGCAGGTAGTTGCTGTTGGCGGTACAATAGGGGAATTTCGCAAAAAGCTGCTTCGGAAATTTCTAAAATCTTCGGCATATCAGGAATGGGAATTCCCAACCGCTCGCCTTGATTGAAAGTGCAAACAATTAGGTAGTTGCAGTCAGCCATACTTTTAGTGGATTTAAATATTTTAGATAAATCAATTAGCGTAATTAGTTCTTCCTGATGCCTGACTAAACTATTACCACTATCTAAAAAACCGTAGGGATTAAAGTCTTTGACAACGCGCTGTACTCGTTCAATGGGAACAGCATAATAAACGCTGCCTAGGTCAAAGGAAACTAATTTGCGGGCCGGGGATCTGGCATTAGTTTGTTTCTGGTTGCGGAAGCGGCGATTGTAGTTGGCGTGAGTCATGTCGATTTGGGATTGTGGATTGAATATTATTGAACCGCGAAGGCGCGAAGGACGCGAAGGAAGAACCCCCCTGCCACCCTCTACTCCCCAAGGGGGAAGGAAGAAAATGCTGTTCTTTCTTCGCGCTCTTTGTGTCTTCGCGGTTCGTTAATCATATTGTTTGATGTTTGATTAGTTTGGGGATGGCTTCTAAAAGTTGGGCTTCGCTGTAAGGTTTGGTGAAGTATTGATTTGCGCCTAGTTCCATTGCCATTTGGCGGTGTTTTTCGCCGCTGCGGGAGGTGAGCATGGCTACGGGAATTTTAGCAAACCGTTGGGTCGATCGCACCGATCGCAAAAATTCAAATCCATCCATCCGGGGCATTTCAATATCCACAATCGCTAAACTGCAATCGAGACCGTTTTGCAACTTTTCCAGGGCGTCCAAGCCGTCCTTGGCTTGCACTACTCGATAGCGAGCTCTCGTCAGCATCAATGACAGCAATTGCCGAATTGTATAGGAATCGTCTACCACTAAAATTTGCGGTGCATGACTCGAAGTTGGTGCTAAATGTGGTACTTTACCAGACACAGGGGCGATCGAACTATTTGCTGAAGGTTGGCCCACCAAATCATCCACATCCAAAATAGTCACCACTCGCCCGTCTCCTAAAATCGTACTTCCCAAAACCCCGCGAGGCTTAGACAGAGGCGATGGTAAGGGTTTTACCACAATTTCCTGCTGACCGATGAGCCGTTCCACGGCAACCGCTAGCATTCCTTCGCTAGAAGCTAAGACTAGCACCGGAATGTGCTCTTGGGTTAAAGGGTCAGGAGAGGGGGCATCGGGGCCTAAAACGCTATATTCGAGCAAGTCTTGGAGTCGCACTAAACGAATAAATTCCTCCCGCCACCACAGCATGGGCTGATTTCCGGCGGTGTGCACTTCGGAGGCTTTGATGTGGAGAATTTCCTCGACTGCATCCAGTGGTACTGCTATTTTATTGCGATCGGTCTTCACCATCAAGGCGTCAGTAATCGACAGTAAAAGTGGCAGTTTGATGATAAAACTCGTGCCTTTTCCCAGGCGAGAATCCACCTTTACAGTGCCTCGAACCGTCCGCAAATTCGCCCGTACCACGTCGAGGCCAACTCCCCGCCCTGAAAGGTCGCTCACTTCTTCGACTGTGCTGAAACCAGGCCAAAATAGAAAATCGTAGAGTTCCGCAATCGAAAAATCTTCGGCTTGTTCCTCTGTCGCCAAACCCTTTTTCACAATTTTGCGGCGAATGATTTCCGGGTCAATTCCTTTGCCGTCATCGGCGACAGTGATAATAGTTTGGCCACCTTGGTGTCGGGCTTCTATTTCAATTTGACCGCTGGCTGGCTTGCCCATTTCCTGCCTAATTTCGGGGATTTCGATGCCGTGATCGAAAGCGTTTCTGACTAGATGTATTAAGGGGTCGCGCAAAGCATCAAGCAAACTTTCATCAATTTTAGTATCTCTTCCTAATAGCAGCAGGTTAACATCTTTATCGTAGGTGAGACACATATCCCTGAGTGCTCGCGGCAAGTGATCGACGGCGCGGCTGAAACTGACAACTCGCAACTGCATGACTCGGCTGCGTAGCTGTTCGGTGATGCGACGCAGTTGGTCGATACTGCGCTCGAATCTCATGGATAAGGAGTCTAATTTGGTGGCAGATTGAGCAATTGTTTCAGTGGTTTCGATAACTTCGGAGGCTGTAGAGTGGAACTCTGTGTATTGATCCATTTCTAAGACATCAAAGTGAGAATTGGGTCTAGAGGATTTGCCGTTAGTAATGGTGGGAATTTCTTGGTTTAGTTCTGCAAATTTTCCGATTCCTAGGTTGTCATGGGCACTTTTCCAGTCTCCAAAGCTCATCCTGTCATATTCTTCTCGCAACTGACCGCCGAATTGGTTCAAATCGATAATACTGCGACGGATGCGCTTGACTTCGCTGCGGAGTTCGGATTCTTGAAGTTCTAAGTTGGTACGGTTGATGACTAATTCCCCGACTAGATTGACTAATTCTGTCAAGCGTTCTAAGTCTACTCGGATTGTGGGGCGCTGGGGGCTGGGGACTGAGGATGGTGTAGGGGCGGTGGATGGTGCGTGGGTGTCCTTGGTTTTGGGTTCTGGTTGGCTTTCTTCCTGAGTGGGGGGGGAGATTTTGGGGGGGTCGATCGCCTTTCCTGCTAATATTTGCTGACGTGCGGTTTGTAGGTTTTGAGCAATCGCCCAACCCTGGGATTGCAACTGTTCTAGTGTTAAATCCTTTGAGTCGATCAAATCTCTGAGGGGTTCGGCAACTTTCCCAAAGTCTGGCAATTGCAACATTCCAGCTAAACCGGAGAGTTGGTAATAAACCTGGTTGAGTGCGGTGACGCTGATTGCTAAATCAGCCTCTGAAGCTTGGGAAAGTTCGGTTTCTAGGCGATTTAAGACTGGTGGTAATTCGTGTTCAAAAATCAATTTCAGGGTTTCTGGGGCGGGGGATTTGCTGATTACCGGAACTGCCGGTGGTTCTGGCCTGCCGTATTGACGCTCGAATTGAAGTTGAATTTGGGCGATTATCTCCAAGTTTTCTGTTTGATCGGGACTGCTGACATCGGAGTGGTGAATTGATTCGGTAGTAATTTTTTTGAGAGCATCCACACCTTGTAGCAATAGAGTTACTGTTGTCTGTTCTAGGGCTGACAAGTCTGTGCGATCGCGAAAAATGACAAAACACTCCTCCAGAGTGTGAGCTGCGGCAGATACGTTGTTAAACCCCAACATCGAACCAGCACCTTTGATGGAGTGAGCCGCTCGAAACATTTCTTTTACTGCGGCTTCTCGCTGTTTTAAATCACCAGATTCCATTCCCAATAAGTTGCTCTCCATTGATTGCAAAAACTCTTGGGTTTCAGCGGTAAAAGCATCTATTAATTCGTTTAAGTCGATATCATTCATATTAGTCAGTGGGCAGTGGCCAGTGGGCAGTGGGCAGTGGGCTGTTGGCAGTTGGCAGTTGGCAGTTGACAGTTAACCATCAGGACACTCCAAAAGCCCATTGGTGTCAACAACCAGGTTCATTCCACAGTCCGACAGGGGTTTAAACCCCTGCCTCAAAGCTAAAGTCCTCTTAAGAGGACTGAAGAACTCATGAGTCCTCTTAAGAGGACTTTAGCTATTAGACAGGGAATTCATTCCCTGGCGGACTGGCGGGTAGGCGAGAGGACTGGCGGTTGCTATAGCTTAAGTTGACACCAATGGGCATTGCCGTGTCCGACCTGCTGACAGTCAACTGACAACCGTCAACTAACTCCTAAAATTCGCGACTGACTTTTGCAATTTAGAAACAGAACCAGACAGATCGTCCAAAGATGCTTTAACATCCGAACCTTTTTGAGCAGTTGTATTCGCAATCTCATTCACTTGCTGCATACTGTTAGAAATCTCTTCAGCCGAAATAGTTTGTTTGGCTGATGCACGAGTAATATTTTGCACCAAAGCATTCATTTCGCGGCTAACTTCGATGATGGCATTCAGGTGAGTTTTAGCTTCGCTGGCGAGTTTAGTACCTTCCACTACTTCCAGTGTCCCTGATTCCATTGCCTTCATTACACGACTGATTTCTTCTTGAATTGTACCGACAATTTCGGAGATTTCTTCCGTCGCACCGGCGGATCTTTCTGCTAATTTTCGCACTTCTTCGGCTACAACCGCAAAGCCTAAACCTTGTTCGCCCGCGCGGGCTGCTTCAATGGTAGCATTCAGGGCTAACAAATTAGTTTGGGAAGCAAGTTGAGAAATAGATGTCACAATTTTGCCGATTTGTTGGGAAGACTCGCCCAAACGTTTCATCATTTTTGAGGTTGAGGCGATTGTCAATCGGAGTTCGTTAATGCCTTCTACAGCTCGATCGACCGCCATACCGCCAGCCTCAGCGGTGTGAGAAGACTGTTGGGCGACTGTTTCGGCACGCACCGAAACATCTCGCACGTCACGGATTGAATTGACAATGCGATCGATTTCTTGCATGATGGCAGATATTTTGGCTGCTTGAACTTCTGCTTGTTGCGTCAGTTGGCTGGTATTACTAATTGACTCATCGGTGGCTGATGTTACCTGTTCTGCTAAAGTTTGAATTCCTGTAACCACTTTTCGCAGGGAACCGATCAGGAAGTTGAAGGAGTCGGCGACAGCGCCTAAAACATCGTTATGAACTTCTGCTCTGACAGTCAAATCGCCTTGAGCCGCGCCTTTAATTTCTCCTAACAATTTGAGGACCTGCTGGGTCATTGAATCAGCTTCTGCTTTCCGTTCTGCTGCTAATTTTTCTAGTCCTTCTTGTGCTTCTTTTCGTTCATTGATGTCAAAGCGGATGGCAATATATTTAATAATTTTACCATGGGTGTCAAAGATGGGGGCGATGGTGGAATCTACCCAATAAAACGAGCCGTCTTTGCGCCGATTTTTTATTTCACCCTTCCATACCAAGCCGCGAGAAATCGTCAGCCACATTTCTTGAAAAAATGATTTGGGATGATAGCCGGAGTTGACGATGCGGTGGTCGCGGTTGAGGAGTTCTCCCATACTGTAACCAGATATTTGAGTGAATCTTTCGTTGACGTAGGTGATGATGCCTTTGAGGTCTGTTTCGCTGACGATTGCGGATTCATCGAGGGCATTTTGCCGCGTTTTGAGTTCTTGCAGTAAGCGTTCTTGTGACTCTGCTAACTGCTGCATTCGCTTGGTAGATGCTTTTTCTTCGGTGATGTTGCGACAGACAACTACGCCACCTTGGATCGCCCCTGTTTCGTCTTTGAGCGGCCGGCCGTTAATTTTTACCCACACACCCTCTGGCTTGCCTGCGTGCCTGGTGAAAACCTCTGCGTCGTCAACTATTTCTCCTCGAATGGCCCGCGTTAAAGGTATGTCGGCGGTGGGATAGGGAGTGACTCCATCGCTCAAAAATAAACCGTATTTTGCCGACCACTCGTCGGGCAGTGTGTCTGTTGAACCCAAGCCAAAGATATTTTCGGCGGCGGGGTTGAACAGGAAAAAATTGCCTTTTGTGTCGGCTGCAACTACGCCTTCACCAATGCTATCAATTAGCAGTTGCAAGAGGTTTTTTTGCTGTCTAAATTCGGATTCGGAACGGGCTAACTGGGCGGTTGTTTCTTGTAATTGACTAATTGCGTGTTTGCTGTCGGTAATGTCGCGAGCCACTGCATACATGATCTTTTCTTGGTGTAAAGGTCGTGATTTCCACGACAGCCACTTGTAGGAACCGTCTTTGCAGCGGTAGCGATTTTCAAACGCGATTGTTTCGACTCCCTGAGCTATTTTGTTAGCTTCGGATACGGTATGTTGGCGATCGTCTGGATGAACAAAATTGAGAAAAGGTTGTTCTTGTAGTTCTTCTAAAGTGTAGCCGAGGGTTGTTGCCCAGGCGGGATTGACGCGCTTGAATTTGCCTTCAAAATCGGCGATGCACAGCAAGTCTAGGGAAAGGGTGAAAAACCGATCGCGTTCTTGTTCTGCTTGTTTGCGATCGGTAATTTCGACTGCTACTCCGCCGACACCGATCGGCTGACCGGTTTCTCCTGGTAAAGGAAAATATGAGGCTAGCCAATATCGCTGTACGCCCGGTTGACTGACGGTTGTGCCGGAAACTTCTATGTTTAAAAACGGTTCGTTGGTGGCAAGAATCTGCTGCAACATGGGCTCTAGGGTGTGAACCATTTCGGGTACAACTTCCCTCAGCGTGCGCCCTAGGTGTTGGGCAATTGAAGGCCCGGTGGTTTCGGTCAATTTTTCATTTACTTGCACGAACCGCAGTTGGTCATCGAAGATAAACATGGCGGCTGGGGCGGCTGCAAAAAATGCGTCAAAGCGGGCTTGACGCAAGGCGAGTTCTCGTTCTAGGTTCTTGCGATCGGTCACTTCCAAAATGAAAGCCCCAATCCCGATCGGCTTGCCATCTTCTCCCGGTAGCGGAAAGTAAGATGATAGCCAATCCCGCATGACATCTGGCTGTGCGGTAGTTGGATTGGAGTGTTCCATGTTTAAAATGGCTTGGTTGCTACTCAAAACCTGCTGGTACAGAGGGAAGGTGGTTGATGCCATTGCTGGTTCAACTTCCCATAAGGTTTTGCCAATGTATGCTGAAACTGGCTGGCCGCCAAGTTCGGAGAGTTTTTCGTTGAACTGCACGAAGTGGAGTTGTTCGTCGGTGATAAACATTCCCGCTGGTGAAGCGGCGAAAAAGGCGTCAAAGCGGGCTTGACGCAAGGTTAGTTCTCGTTCTAGGGCAATGCGATCGCTGATGTCGCGGCCTTCTGGAATTAACAGCACGACTTTGCCGCTCTCGTCTTTGATGGGTTTGAGGGAGAAGTCAATGGTTGTGACGAAACCTCCGGTAACTAGGACTTCCGCTTCGTAGCGAACTACCTCGCCGCCGGCGGCTTTGGCGACAGCTTCTCGTACCCGCTGCTTGACTTCTGGGGAAATATCCCACCACGGGGTTTCCCAAAACGGCTTCCCTACTATGTCTTCAATCCCCACATCAGTGGCCCAGAGGGCTGTTTGGTTGACTTCTAACATCGTGCCGTCGGGTTCTAGCAGACCTATAAATTGGAACGATTGGTCAAAAATGGCTCGGAACAGTCTTTCCCGATCGCGCAACATCTCTTCTGCCCGCTTGCGATCGCTGATGTCGCGAGTAACCGTCGCTAAACCCAAAGGCTCTCCTGTTTCTGGGTGTTTAACTGTAAATAGACTGTAGTCAACGGGAATGCTCTTGCCGGTGCCAAAGTGCTTGAACCGAAACTCGCCACGCCAATAGCCCGTTTCCATGACTGTGGGCATAATTTCTGCGGTAAATTGCTGGAGGTCTTCTGGAAAAAAGAATTCCCCCGTATTCTTAGTTTTGAGTTCTTCGGGAGAGTTGAGTCCCACTAGCTTGATGCCAGCGGAGTTCAGGTAAAATGGCTCTCCCTCCATTGTTGCCATGCCGATAAAATCCGAGCTACTTTCGACGATCGATCTCAATCTTTGATTTTCGATTTCGGCTTGCTTGCGCCCTGTAATGTCGTTGTTAGTTTCTAAAATTGCTTTGGGTTTTCCCTGTTCGTCTCGCTGCAAATTCCAGCGGCTGAATACGGTAATTTTGGTGTGGTAATTTGTAGTATGAATCAGTTCTCCTTCCCAATATTCCCGATCCTCTAACTGTGCCAATATGGTTTCTAAAGGTTGGGGAAATATGGTAGTAAATAGAGTATGAGTGCATTTGCCTAAAGCTTCTTGTTTCGTGAAGCCGTACATTCTCTCAGCGCCTTGGTTCCAGTAATTAATCGTCCCGTCTAGTTCTCGAATAATCAAAGCATCGCTGGCAAGGTCGAGCATTTGCAAGTTTTGCTGCATGGCTTGTTCCGTGAGCTTGCGATTGCTAATGTTTCGGGCGATGGTTGACAAAAATTCCACTTCTCCATTTTCAGATTTGTGAGCAATAATTACTTGAGAAACTGGTATTTCTTTACCGTCTAAAGTCTGCCAAATTATCTCGCCACTCCACACTCCGTCTCGGCAAGCTGCGGGTATGCCGACTTTCACAATAGTGTCCTTACTTTTGGGAGATATCACGTCAGAAATGCTGACTCCTGCTAAATCGGTACTGTCTCCAACATTCAATATTTCTCTGGTGGCGCGGTTCATATAAAGACTGTGCCCTTTGGCATCTGCCATAGCTACCCAGTCTGTTGTTGCTTCTAAAATTGATTTGAGGCGTAATAGCTGTTTTTCGACTGCGGCGCAATCGCTAATTTCTTGTTGCAATTGTGCATTGGTTTGGGCAATCTGTTCGGTTCTTTCGTACACTCGCTGCTCTAGTTCTGCGGTTAGCTGCTGCAATTGAGCTTCGGTTTGTTTGTTTTCGGTAATATCCCGACCTTCGGCGAGGATTTGAAATACTTCCCCGGCTTCATTTAATAGGGGTTTCAAGGACAGGTCAATTACTGTCACTTGCTTATTGAATCCGGTGATTTCGTATTCTTCTCGGACAAATTTGCCGGCGGATACTTGTTTGATGTGAGTTTTTAGCTGTTGCTGGTTTGTTGAGGATGATGCCCACCAAGGTGTATACCAAAATTTCTGACCCAGCAAATCTGACGGTTCGTAATCACCAAATTCTAGGGCTGTTTGATTGGCTTCGATTAGAGTACCGTCTGGTTCTAATAGCGTTATTAATTGAAAAGCTTGATCGAAGATGGATTGAAATCGCTGAGTAGTTTCACTTAGGGCTTGTTCTGTGTCTTTTTTAGCTTGCAGAATTTGGGTGGAACCTACTAATAAGCTGTAGCGGTTGGAGAGGCTTAAAAAGGCGATCGCCGGAATTACAGTAATCCAATCGGACACTGTTTGCAAAACAGGGGAGTGTGGCAATCCTAAGTGTTCTGCTGCGTGGCCGCTGTGCCCCAAGGCACAACTCCAAAATATGAATGCTGTGACTGTGGCGAAGGTGTCGAAGCCGAATTGGCGGTTTCGCCACAAACCTAAGCTAATCAGTGAGGCGATCGCAAAGTAACACAAAGAAATGATACAATTGGCTACCCCAAGCAGTAATGGCTGGGAGATGTCTGGTAATGTTAGGGTAAAAGTTGTTGCCACAAAGTCATAGATAAGTTGCATAAGTTAGTTGTTATTGGTTATTGGTTAGTTGTTATTGGTTATTGGTTAGTTGTTATTGGTTATTGGTTAGTTGTTATTGGTTATTGGTTATTTGCAATTACCCATGAACCATTCCCCATTCCCAAATCAAAATTATGCTCCTTACCAGCGTTCGGAATGGGCGATCGCTTCTACATCCACAATCATGAGTAAGCGTCCATCACAATTGTACAAACCTTTGAGAAAGGGGGCGAGGTCAGAACTGACGTCTATGGCGGAGACAATGCGATCGGGATTCAGAGGTAAAACTCCTTCAACGCGGCAGACAGCTAAGCCAATGCGGATTTTAGACAGTCTTAAGTCTCGCGGATCGGGCGCTTCCACAACTAAGATGCGACTGCTGGAATGGTGGGTATCAACTGGTGCGATACCTGTGAATTTACCAAAGTCTGCTGTGGCTAAAATTTCGCCTCGCAAGTTGGTTAATCCCAGCAAAAATGACTGGGTGTTCGGCACCGGCGAAATGGGTTGTTCTTTGAGGGAAAGCACTTCCCGCACTGTTTCTAACTCGACGCCAAACAAACTGTCTGCTTGAGCGAAGACGAGAAATTGCTTTGTTCCATTTGTCTGATTCCCTGTACTGCCAGAAGCAGTTGTTTTCATGGCTTATTTTTAGTCTCTAGTGTAGCTTAAAAAAAGAAATTATGTGCTATCTGTTTGCCCTTAGTCGATCGCCGGAACTCGCCCTTGGCAAAATTTCGCCCTAGATCCCTGTGACACTATAAAAAAATATCTATCTTTGAGCAGGAGTTTATTTTGATAGCAAACGCTGTACAATGTTGACAAGTTGCTGAGGTTCAAAGGGTTTGCTGAGGTAAGCATCAGCCCCTAAATCAGTTCCCCAAGCTCGATCGATCTCGGTGTTTTTATGAGTACAAAATACTACGGGCAAATATGCGGTTTTGCGATCGCCCCGCAATTCTCGAATCACCTCAAATCCGTTCATTCGTGGCATTACTACATCTAAAACGACCAGATCCGGCGCTTTTTCTTGGATACGGGCGATCGCTTCTGCGCCATCTCCCGCCCGGATCACTTCGAGTCCCACATCTTGAAGAATGCGACAGATGATTTCTAGTTCGCTGGGAACATCGTCTACTACTAAGATTTTTGACATGGTTCTACACTTCTTTGCTATTTTTGACGGTATATCGGTTTTATTGGCGGCGCTGCGATCGCCTCTTTGACTTTAGCGCTTGACGGATCAATTCACCCCAATGCAAATACAAATATAACTCACATACCGATTTTAGATGTTAGAGGAGACTATTAGACATCTCCCAAAATGATGGTGGAACAGGCATCTTACCTGTTCTTTACCAGCTTTTGAGGAGAAGTCTCTTGAAGAAAGCAACCCCGTCAGTCTGTCGGCGAAGGAATAAATCTGTTCCCAAATCAATGGGATAGCAGGTTTTCTGTTTCTCCAGGGATGAATCCGCCGGTATGTACTGTGGATGCTGGATTGTCAAATCGATCGGTATGAGAGAGACTGCGATCGGTTACAATTCAGGGTTAGACAAAAAACAACACGGAGAACACGAAAGTATGGTAGCCATTGGAACCAATCTAAACATTGCGACCCTCGAAGCAGAGTACAGCACAAAAACACCGCGAGATATTCTTAAATTTGCCCTAGAAAAATTTGACAATATTGCAATTTCTTTCAGTGGCGCAGAAGATGTAGTGCTGATCGATCTGGCTTCAAAACTCACCAAAAACTTCCGCGTTTTCACCCTAGATACCGGAAGATTGCATTCCGAAACCTATCAGTTTTTAGAACAAGTTAGAAAACATTACGGCATTAAAATAGAAGTAATGTTTCCCGATGCAGCGGAAGTACAAGCCTTAGTAGACGAAAAGGGATTGTTTAGCTTTTATGAAGATGGGCACAAAGAATGTTGTGGCGTGCGAAAAGTCAAGCCACTGCGCCGGAAACTAAATACTTTAGATGCGTGGATTACTGGCCAACGGAAAGACCAAAGCCCCAGTACCCGCAACCATATTCCGATGATTGAACAGGATACTGCATTTTCTACTCCCGACCATGAATTAATTAAATTCAACCCCTTAGCAAACTGGTCTTCCGCAGAAGTTTGGGATTACATTCGTGCTTTGGATGTCCCCTATAATAAACTCCACGAACGCGGTTTTGTCAGCATTGGTTGCGAACCTTGTACGAAAGCAGTATTGCCAAATCAACACGAACGGGAAGGTCGCTGGTGGTGGGAAGAATCGACATTAAAAGAGTGTGGTTTGCACGCTGGTAACGCCCAAAAACAGTAACTGTGGCTGGGGAGTGGTTGCGCCTACAGTCTTTCTGGTGAAAGATGAATTACCATCGAGAATAGGTAATAGGTAATGGGGAATGGGTAATAGCTAATAAGTAATGGGTAATAGCTAATAAGTAATGGGTAATACCCTATGCTCTATGCTCTATGCCCGATTCCCGATTCCCGATTCCCCATTCCCGATTCCCGATTCCCCATTCCCGATTCCCGATTCCCCATTCCCCATTGCCCCCAACCAAAATTTATATACTACAATGTATAATACACAAACAGGAGCCAAAATCCTTGGAACTCAAAAAAATCCGAATCGAAGCCCCTTGAATGTGCAAAAATATTCAAGCAAACACTACTAAATCCTAAAAGGAGAAATTGTTGTGGATTCCAGATATAACCCCGCATCCATAGAAGAAAAATGGCAACAGACATGGGCTGAGCAAAACTTAGACCAAATGCCAGAAGATACCCAAAAGCCTAAATTTTATGCCTTATCCATGTTCCCCTATCCATCAGGAAACCTGCACATGGGCCACGTCCGCAACTACACAATTATTGATGTAATTGCCAGACTCAAGCGGATGCAAGGCTATCGTGTATTGAATCCGATGGGATGGGACGCTTTTGGTTTACCCGCAGAAAATGCGGCCATCGAGAGAGGAATTCCCCCCGCCCAATGGACTAATCAAAATATTGCCCAAATGAAAGACTTATTTCATCGCCTAGGCATTTCCTTTGATTGGACAAAAGAAGTTACAACTTGTTCATCCGATTATTATCGCTGGACTCAATGGATTTTCTTGCAATTTTTAGCAGCAGGATTAGCATATCAAAAAGAAGCGACAGTTAATTGGGACCCCATCGATCAAACAGTCTTAGCAAACGAACAAGTCGATAACGAAGGTCGTTCCTGGCGTTCCGGTGCCAAAGTAGAGCGCAAATTATTGCGACAATGGTTTCTCAAAATTACCGATTATGCCGAACAGTTATTAAATGACTTAGACAAATTGCCAGATTGGCCCGAAAGAGTCAAATTAATGCAAGCCAATTGGATTGGCAAATCCGTCGGCGCTTACTTAGAATTTCCCATTGTGGGGATGGAGGAAAAAATCGCTGTTTTCACCACTCGTCCCGATACAGTTTATGGTGTGAGTTATGTTGTATTGTCCCCGGAACATCCCTTAACTAATCGCGTTACTACACCGGAACACAAAACGGCAGTCGAAAACTTTGTGAAAGAAGTGGCACTGCAAACCGAAATCGATCGCACAGCCGAAGACAAACCCAAGCGTGGCATTCCCACAGGTGGCAAAGCAATCAATCCTTTCAATGGGGAAGAAATGCCCATTTGGATTGCCGATTACGTGCTGTACGAATACGGCACTGGTGCGGTGATGGGAGTACCGGCCCATGACACGCGAGATTTCCAATTTGCCACTCAATATGAACTGCCAATTAAAGTAGTAATTGTGGCAGATGATGAGATGCCGTTGACCGAAGCTTACACCGAACCGGGAATTATGATTAATTCTGAAAGCTTTAACGGTATGGATTCAATTAAAGGCAAAGCAGCGATTATTAAATATGCCGAAAATCAAGGTTATGGCAAAGCGCGAGTCCAATATCGTTTGCGAGATTGGTTGATTTCTAGACAGCGTTATTGGGGTACTCCCATTCCTGTAATTCACTGTCCTAACTGCGGAATCGTACCGGTACCTGCATCGGATTTGCCAGTAGTTTTACCGGAAAATGTAGAATTTACGGGCAAAGGTTCGCCGTTAGCAAAGCTGGAAGAGTGGGTGAATGTTCCTTGTCCGAGTTGCGGCACTCCGGCGAAGCGAGAAACCGATACGATGGATACTTTTATTGATTCTTCGTGGTATTTTTTGCGCTATCCCGATGCGAGAAATGAGGAGCAAGTATTTGATACGGCGAAAACTAATGATTGGATGCCGGTGGATCAATATGTCGGTGGAATTGAACACGCAATCCTGCATTTACTGTATTCACGGTTCTTTACTAAGGTTTTGCGCGATCGGGGTTTGATTAATTGCGACGAACCATTTAAGCGCCTATTAACTCAAGGCATGGTGCAAGCAATGGCCTATAAAAATCCCGTTACTGGCAAATATGTTCCTCCAGCCGAAGTAGATGCGGCAAATCCAAAAGATCCTCAGACGGGAGAACCTTTGCAAGTCTTCTATGAGAAGATGTCCAAATCAAAATACAACGGTGTTGACCCCTTGGATGTTATGGCAAAATACGGGGTTGATACGGCGCGGATGTTTATTTTATTCAAAGCGCCTCCGGAGAAAGATTTGGAGTGGGATGACGCCGATGTAGAAGGACAATTCCGCTTTTTAAATCGCGTTTGGCGGTTGGTGACAGAATTTGCTTCACCCCCCCCAACCCCCCCTTGCCAAGGGGGGGAGAAAGATAATTTCCCGTCTGCCACGCCTTCCCAAGGGGGGGAGAAAGAGGTTTTAAGTAAAGCTGAGCAGGATTTGCGGCGGGCGATTCACATTGCGATTAAGGAAGTGAGCGATGATTTGGAGGGTGAGTATCAGTTCAATACTGCGGTTTCGGAAATGATGAAATTGAGCAATGCTTTGACTGATGCTAAATGTAAAGATTCGCCGATTTATGCAGAAGGAATCAATACTTTGATTCGATTGTTAGCGCCTTTTGCACCACACATTGCTGATGAATTGTGGCATTTAATCGGTAACAGTGAATCGGTACACACGCAAACTTGGCCGATGGTGGATGCTTCCGCATTAGTTACTGATGAAATTACGCTGGTAATTCAGGTTATGGGTAAGACTCGCGGTACAATTCAAGTGCCTTCTGGTGCGGACAAAACTGCTTTGGAAAACTTTGCTCGCGAGTCAGATTTGGCTAAGCGGCATCTGGAGGGTAAGGAGATTAAAAAGGTGATTGTGGTGCCTGGAAAGTTGGTTAATTTTGTTGTTGCTTAGTTGTAACTGCTAATAGGTGTCGTGCACCTATAGGCTCTATACAAGCACAACCTAATTCAGGACTTACTGACTATCAATCTAAAAAACCCGGTTTCTCCGTCGTCAACCTAAAATGACGCAATTACGTTAAGAAACCGGGTTTTTGCGCCCAGGACTATAATTCTCAAAATCCAAGTTGTTGGCGGAGGGCTATTGTTGACTATCTGAGTAGACAAGTTGCCCCCGTCTAACTAATTTTAAGGGAATTTTAGGGTTATTAAGTGCGTCATTTCTAACTTTGAGCTTTTCTTCCCATTCTTTAAATTTTGGTTCTAGAAGTTCGGGTGTGAGTTTATAAATTTGCTTGAGAGTTATGCCTTCATACAATCCAATATACCAAGCTCCAACTTTGCGATATTTTTCAAGTATAATCTCATTCAAATGATGGTGAGTCGTCACGCCACCGCTGCGATTAAGTGAAATATTGATTGTTTTAAGCTCGTATTCTTTTCCTTCGGCATCAATAGCATCATTTCCTTCGCGACCAGGTGATATACGCAGCCCTAAAAGGATTAATAACTGTAAAGTCTTTCCTCCATTATCTTGAAAAATATCGGTAATCCCATATTCATTTGCGAGATTTTGCAATTCTTGGATGCTTTTCATCGCATTTTCTAGCCGTTTAGCATCTGAAATACGTTCTTCTTTTGTAGTAACAGCCTCTTCCACAGGCTCTACAACGGAAGGGGAAACTGGTTCAGCTATGAGTGTGTTAACGAGAGCTTTATTTTCACCGCTTTGACTAAAACTGATTAAATAAGTAGCGGGTACATCAAGGGCTTCAGCCAGAGAAAAAATAAGTTCAAAGGATGGGGATCTTTCACCGCGTTCCAATAAGCTGATATAGTCAGTAATCTTGTCTATAAGTTCTGCTAGTTCGTCCTGTGTTATCCTTTTTTGTCGGCGCAACTGGCTTACTTTTGCCGCAAATTGTCGTCTGGCTTCTTTGTAATTCATGCTCTTTACAATTCATAAAAACGAACTGAAAGTTCGCTTTGTGAATAGTACGAAGAATTTACGGACTAAACAACGTACTGAAAGTACGGATTTGGATGATAATTAAACCAGTTTGTGTCTGTTGTACCTTAAACTAAAATCTAAATTACAAATGAGTAACATTTTGCCGGCGCCAATTTACACCACCAAATACGGTCAATCTTATTTGGGAGATTCTCTTCATCTTCTGAATAGTCTTGCTAGCAATTCTGTAGATTTGGTGATGACATCTCCTCCTTTTGCATTGCAACGCAAAAAGAGTTATGGAAATGAAGATCAAGATTTATATGTTGATTGGCTGCTGGGCTTTGCTCCTGAAATTAAAAGAGTTCTCAAGGATACTGGAAGTTTTGTTATAGACCTTGGGGGTGCTTATCAAAAAGGAATACCTGTACGTTCGCTCTACAATTACCGCGTACTTATTAGGTTATGTGATGAATATGAATTTAAGCTTGCTCAAGAGTTTTTCTGGTTTAATCCTTCAAAACTTCCATCTCCTATAGAGTGGGTGAATAAACAGAAAATTCGGGCTAAAGATTCTGTAAATACTGTTTGGTGGCTTGCTAAAACAGAGCGGCCTAAAGCAAATATTACTAAAGTCAAAGTAGAGTATTCTGAGAGAATGAAAAAACTCTTGAAAAATGCTGATGAATTTTACACGCCCAAGGAACGTCCTTCCGGTCATAATATTAGCGATCGATTTGCTAAAGATAATGGAGGTGCTATTCCATCTAATTTACTAGAGATTGCTAATTCAGAAAGTAATTCTCAATACTTGCGTTGGTGCAAAGAGTTTAATATTAAGGTGCATCCCGCACGTTTTCCCGAAAGATTACCGTCATTTTTTATAAATTTTCTTACTGAACCGGGAGACTTGGTAGTAGATATTTTTTCGGGTTCTAATACTACTGGTCATGCCGCAGAAGAATTATCACGAAACTGGATAAGTTTTGAACAAGAAAAACAATATATTGCTGCATCAATATTTAGATTTTTGCCTCAAGACTCTTTTGGGCAAGCGAATAAATTATATAATCAACTGTTAACAGAGGAACCATCTAGATTTAGTTTACCTCAAAGTAGGCTACTTTTTGAGGTCAATAATTATTGTTTTTGATTTTGCTAAGTAGTCTAATTTTTATTCAGATATGAATCGGCGATTGAAATCGCTTCTACACGAACGAAGTCCGCCTGCACGGACTAAAAGAGATGATTTTAATTGTTAGTTTCAAAAACTAATTGCACGATCGCCCCACAGTCCAATTTTAGTAGAGATTGAGCGCTGCCGCCGTTAACGGAGATTTCTACCCAGCCTTCGGAACCTATTATGGAAATCAAATCTCCCGGCTGGCTGTCGCTGTAGCTTTGGCCGCTGGGTATGAATATTGTATTGTTAAAATTGCTAATTGTGATTGACCAATTTTCGGTTTGAATGCTATGTTTTGGGATATTAGTAATTAGATTGCCAAAGCGATCGCCATATTGAACACAGCCTTCTATACCAGTGGCTGTAATGGCACAATTTGGTATCTGTAACTGTACTAAACTGGCGGGGTCGATCGCCTCTCCCAATTCTTCCAACCGCACCCCAGTGGCCACATGAGCGCCCACAGCAGCGAAAATATCGCGACCGTGGAAAGTGCTGCTGGGTTGAGGTGTGCGCCAGTATTTGGGGTTGGTGAGTTGGACGCAGGCGATCGCCCTTTCCCGACTCAATACTCCGCTAAACAACCCGTTATCGGGCCCGACAAGGAAGCAATTCGCACATTGAATCGCGATCGCCCTTCTGCTACTCCCCACACCAGGATCGACGACGGCAATGTGTACGGTTTCTGTGGGAAAATAAGCATAAGCAGTCATCAGACAAAACCTAGCCGCGGCTATATTTTGAGGCCCAATGTTGTGGGTAATGTCGATGATTTTGAGTTGGGGGTTGATTTGGGCGATCGCACCTTTCATTACTCCCACATAAACATCGCTTAATCCAAAATCTGTCAGTAGAGTTATAGTTCTATTTTTTGACATAAGGAAGAAGGGGGAAGGAAGAAGGAAGAAGGAAGAAGGGAGAAGGAAGAAGGGAGAAGAACCCCCCCCTACCCCCCCCAAGGGGGGAAATAAGAAGGAAGAAGGGGGGAAATAAGAAGGAAGAAGGGGGGAAATAAGAAGGAAGAAGGGGGGAAATAAGAAGGAAGAAGGGGGAAAATCTATAGTTTAAGTAACTTAAAAAATCATATTTTCTGATAAGATTGGGAGAAAGTAAGAGGTAAAAATATGGTATCACAATGGGAAAACTTTCTGCAAAACTTGGGAGAATGGCAAGGTTCTTTTACTGAGTTATCGCCACGGGGAGAGGTGGTTTTAGATACTCCTAGTATTATTACTCTCGAAAGTCTTAACGATCGCAAAACTGTCCGATTACAACTCCGTCGTTTTTACCCAAATCCTAGTGGTGTCGGGGAACCAGAAGTCCGGGAAATTGTTCGAGAATATCAAAACTTGGGACGGGATATCCTATTTTTTGAGAATGGAGCTTTTTGTCAGGGGACTATTCAAATAGCGCCTTTTTCGGAATGCGGTGCTGAGTTTGGTTTTATCTATAATTATCGCCGATTGCGGTTAGTTCAGTTGTACGATACTAAGGGAAATTTATCAACTTTGACTTTAATTCGGGAACAGCAGCCGGATAAAAATGTGCCTGAACGTCCGCCTTTGACTATTGACGCTTTACTGGGAGAATGGCATGGGGAAGCAGTGACGATGTATCCAGATTGGCGCGGGCCTGATTGCTATCTTACCAAACTGCAATTGGATTTGGAAAGTGGCGATCGCCTGGTGCAGAAAATTAGTTTTGGCACGAATGCTGAGGCTAAGACGATCGCTTCGACAGGTATCATAGAAGGTTCGGTGATTAATTTTAAGGAAGGTACTACGCCGATGCAAGTTTTGCTGCTTCCTGACGGTGGTTCTTGCACATTACCTGTCCAAGTTGAACTCAGAAAATCTGTATTTTTAGAGGCTGGTTGGTTGGTTGAACCTGACTTGAGGTTGCGGATGATTCGCAGTTATAATGAGAAAGGTGAATGGGTAAGTTTGACTTTGGTTACTGAGCGTAAAGTTAATTAAAATTGACCAATCACAAACCAGAAACCACAAATAATTATTGGAGATTTCTAATACTGCGCAGCATTTCCAAATGTTTGTGCACAGGGGCGATGGAATTAGCTGCGATCGCCCCGCTAGCGGCCACAGCGGGCAAACCAATCCCCGGAAAGGTGGAATCTCCGCAGCAATACAGCCCCGCTAAAGGTGTTCCCGGCCCCGGAAACAAGCCCCTACCCGCCGGAATTCCCGGCCCGTAGGAACCGCGATGGCGGCGCAAAAACCGTTGGTGGGTGAGGGGTGTGCCGATGAGGGTGACTTCTGTGCGCGATCGAATATCGGGAATAATCCTCTCTAAGGCTTCCCACATGATCTCTGCCCGTGCTTGTTTTTGCTGTTGGTATGCGACGCTGGTGCGATCGAGATTTTGCCACAAATCGTAGGGCTCATTTCCGGGCGTGTAAGCGTGAATGACGTGCTTTCCGGCTGGGGCGAGTCCGGGGTCGAGGAGGGAGGGAATCGAGATGAGAACGACGTTCTGAGGTGCGCTAATGCCCTGTTCCCAGTCCTTGACAAAGATGTAGTGACAGGCTAAGTCCGATCGCACTCCCGTGGCGTCAATTCCCAAATGCAGGTGCATGAAACTGTCGCATTCGGGAGTTGCCTGTCGCTGTTGCCGAAAGCTTTTGGGCACGGAACTTTCAGGCAGCAGTTTTAGGGTATCCCACACCGAAGCGTTGGAGATGACGGCTTTGTGCGATCGAATAACTTTGCCCGATCGCAGCCGCACGCCCACAGCCCGGTTGTTTTCCACCAAAACCTCTGCGACGTGGGAATTCAGCAGCAACTGGCCTCCGTGGCGCTCTAAACCCCGTACCAGGGCATTTACCAAACCTGCACTACCGCCGATGGGATAGTCTAAAACGGCATTGGGGCGATACCAGTCGGCAAACATGAAGGCGACTTCGGCGGAGATAGTCCCGTCTGCCGGAAGTCCAGACAGCAGGAAACACAAAAGGTTCAGCCAATTGCGCACAAAGGGATCTTTGACATTTTCGTCCATAATTTGGCTGAAAGGGCCAGCCAGTTTCAGGGCATTGCCGGCGCTTTGCAGGAAAGCTGGGGCAAATTGGCCTAGGGTGAAAACAGCCCCTAAATCGAAGCGCAAAGCCAGGGGGGGCAAGGCGGTGGCTGCTTGGGCGTAGGGCTCCATGACGCGCTGGAGTTGTTGCCATTCGGCGACGGCGGCGGTGCCTCGCAGTCTGGCGAGCACTTCCCCAAATTGACTCGCGCCGACGGAAGTGTCGAAATCGCCTTCGGGCAAACAGCAGCCCCAAGTATCGTAGGTGATGCAGGGGAGTTGTTCGCCGATCGCATCCAAAACTTGTCGCAGCGGATTTGCCGAGGGGCTGTAAGATAGTCCTGAGTAGAGGGAGGGCCCGGAGTCGAAGTTAAATCCGCCCTTTTCAAAGCCGTGTGCAGCCCCGCCGGCGAGGGAATGACTTTCGCAAACTATAACCTCAAAGCCATAGCGGGCAAGCATTGCACCGCAACATAAGCCGCCGATTCCACTGCCGATGATGATGATTTCTGTGTTGTTTGGGGCGATCGTAACCATGTTTTTCTCCACTAATTAAGTAGATGAGCGGTAAAATACATCTGTAGTTAAATTTGTAGTCAGGACTTTAGTCCTGATTAGCGTCTAATTTCGCTGTTGAGGACTAAACTCATCACTCCCAAACTTCCTGCTACTATATTCTTGGTTAAATGGAACATATATCAATTCTAGAACAAGCCGCCAAATCTAATTCTAAACCATCTTCCAGCGCCGTAGTCACAGCCCTGCTAGCCGCCGAGAAAAACTCCAAAAAAACCAAACCTCGCTATAGTTTTCAGCAGCTAATCGGCAACTGGCAACTGTGCTTTATCACTGGTACAAAAAAGACTAGACAAAAAGCGGGAATTGTGTTGGGTGCGGGAAAATACATTCCTCAGTGGATTGCGAAAATTCAAATAGCTTACTCCGCAGCACCTGTGGCAGAAGGAGAAGACAATAGTGAAATTGGCAGAGTCGAAAATTCTGTGAAAATTGGTACTATGGAACTGACTCTTTCCGGGCCTACTAAGTTTTTACCTAATAATATTTTAGCTTTTGATTTTACCAGAATTATGGTGAAGTTGTTGGGGAAAACTGTATATCAAGGATATATTCGCGGTGGGGAAGCGCGGGAGGCGGAATTTTTGAGTTTGAGTGTGGGGAAACAGGCTTTTTTTGCTTATTTTCTAGTGGAAGATGGGATAATTACGGCTAGGGGAAGAGGTGGTGGCTTGGCTTTGTGGGGTAGGGTTTAACAGAAAAAGGGCGGTGGGGAGACAACAGTCTGTTTCCCTCACCTGGTGACTAAGCAATTTCATTTTAAGATATGTTCTTATTTTGTGAGACAATTTGTTAATTAATTTTTGGGGCAATTTAGGTTTATGAGTAATGATTCTTTGGGTAAGTCTGAGAGCGATCGCAATGGTTTGGTTCCCCAAGGCTGGCTGAGGGCGTTTTGGGAGTTTTCTCGGCCGCACACAATTATCGGTACTAGCTTGAGCGTGTTGGCTTTGTATGCGATCGCCCAAAGCGATCTACTGTTGGCGAATCCTGTAGTTTTACCGCTGGCGTTTGCCTGGTTAGCTTGTATTTGTGGTAATATTTATATTGTGGGATTGAATCAGTTAGAAGATGTTGAAATAGATAAAATTAATAAGCCTTATTTGCCCCTAGCATCCGGAGAGTTTTCTCAGAAAACCGGAGAATTAATAGTTGCTTTGACTGGTGCGATCGCAATTTTAACGGCGATTTTGCAAGGACCGTTTTTGCTGGCGACTGTTGGTGTCAGTTTGGCGATCGGGACTGCTTATTCTCTGCCGCCAATTCGGCTGAAGCGGTTTCCTTTTTGGGCGGCGCTCTGCATTTTTACGGTGCGGGGCGCGATTGTAAATTTAGGGTTATTTTTGCACTTTAATTGGGTGTTGAGTTTGGGAAGGGCGAAAAGTGTTTTTTCGGGCTGGGATTTGGAGAGTTTGTCTGTGGCGATTCCTGGGAAAGTTTGGGTACTGACGGTATTTGTAGTGGTGTTTACCTTTGCGATCGCCATTTTTAAAGATATTCCTGACATGGAGGGCGATCGGCAATACAATATTACGACGTTTACGATTAAAATGGGAAAGCCGGCCGTCTTTGATTTGTCTCGCTGGGTATTGACTGTTTGTTATGTCGGCATAATTTTAGCAGGAGTGTTAATATTGCCAAATGTTAATTTAGGATTTCTGGCGCTTACTCATGTGGTGGCTTTGGGTTTGATGTGGTTTTGGAGCATCAAAGTTGATTTGGAGGATAAAATGCAGGTAGCTCAATTTTATCAGTTGATATGGAAGTTATTTTTTCTAGAGTATATAATTTTTCCAGCAGCTTGTTGGTTGGGATGAGAGAAGAGGGAAGAAGCAAGAAGGAAGAAGCAAGAAGCAAGAAGCAAGAAGCAAGAAGAAAGAAGAAAGAGGGAAGAGGGGAAAAAAATGAAAGTCTTGCGGATGCGCGAGGAAATACAAAAAAGGAATAGTTAACAGATTACAACAAGTTGGCAACTACAAGTTAGCGAAATCCCAAACAACAAAGATAACTATGGCTTCTCAAAATAAATCACAACAACCTGTCAGTAAACTGAATGTGGAAGAGTCTTTGAAAATTGCTTGGGAATATCACCAAGCGGGGCGTTTGTTAGAAGCTGAAAGTTTGTACCGACAAGTCATAGCCGTACACCCGGAGTCTGCGAATGTGCTTTGTTTGTTGGGAATCGCTGTGAGACAGCAGGGTAAAATGGCCGAGTCGATCGCCTTTTATGAACAAGCGATCGCCCAACAGCCAGATTTTGTAGAAGCGCATTTAAACAAGGCTCATGTTTTGCTCGATCTTGGCGAACATCAAAGGGCGATCGCCTCCTACGAACAAGTCCTTCAAATCGCTCCCCATACAGCATTAGCCCACAAAAATATCGGCTGGCTAAAACAGCAACAGGGCGATACCAACGCCGCTATTAGCTACTACCAAACAGCCCTGAAACTAGAACCAACCTGGAGCGAAATCGCCCATAATTTAGGTAATCTTTTCAAAGAACAAGGTCAAACCCAGGCCGCCATTGCTTGCTACCAAAAAGCTTTAGAGACCAATCCTGATTTAATCAATACCATAATCGCTTTAGGAACAGTATGGCAACAGCAAGGTGAATTTCAAGCAGCCATTGACTGTTATCAACAAGCCCTAAAACTAGATTCCAACAATGCTGAATGCGTGAATAACATCGGCGCAGGATACCACGAACAAGGCAAAATACAGCTAGCAATATCCTATTACCAACAAGCTTTAAAATTAAAACCAGATTTAATCGATGCAATTAATAATCTGGGTCATGCTTTTGTCGATATCGGACAATTTAAATCAGCATTCTCCTGTCATTGTCGAGCCTTAGAATTGCAGCCAGAAAACAGTACAGCCCACGTAGAATTTGCCCTAAGTTTGTTATTATTCGGAGATTTGCGACGCGGCTTTGCTGAGTATGAGTGGCGGTGGCGCACTTCCCAACTACAACCGAGACAATTTACCCAACCAGTTTGGGATGGTTCGAGTTTACAGGGAAAAACTATTTTACTCCACGTTGAGCAAGGTTTCGGTGACTCGATTCAGTTTATTCGCTACGCGCCGATGCTTTACAGTCAAGGGGCAAAAGTGATATTGGTTTGCTATCCAGAATTGATGCGGTTATTTTCCACAGTTGCTGGGGTGGAATATTTGTCACTTAATTTTAAAGATTTGCCGGCCTTTGATGTTCACGCACCGTTAATGAGTTTGCCTTATATTTTGGGGACAACTTTGGAAACAATCCCGGCAAATATTCCTTACTTAGCCCCGCCTGCTGAATGCAAATTTGCCCTAGCTTCTGATGCTAAATTGAAGGTGGGAATTGTGTGGGCGGGAAATCCTAAACGCCGAAAAGATGCTCAACGCTCTTGCAATTTGAGCGATTTTATGCAATTTTTAGATGTGCCGGGAATCGCTGTTTATAGTTTACAAAAAAACTTGTCCGAGGACGATCGCGCTTTATTACATCAACACCTAGTCCCGGATTTAAGTCCCCATCTCAACGACTTTGCTGATACGGCTTCTGCTATCTCTCAACTGGATTTAGTCATCAGCGTTGATACCTCCGTTGCACATTTGGCTGGTGCTTTGGGAAAACCAGTTTGGGTGTTACTTTCCTTTGCTCCTGACTGGCGTTGGCTGCTAGATAGAGAGGACAATCCTTGGTATCCGACGGCGAGACTGTTTCGCCAAAGTCAGCCGGAAAATTGGCAAGCATTGTTTGAGGATGTGAAAGCTGCTTTAAGTTTATTGGTGTCTGCTAATATAGAAGCACAATTGCAGCAAGCAGACTCCTTAATGGAAAGTGGCGAAAAAGAAGAGGCGATCGCCCTTTATGAACAGATTATCTCTACTGTCCCCAATTGCGTCCAAGCCCGAATTAACTTGGGTTTTCTCCAACAAGAAAAGGGAGAATTAGATGCAGCAATCCCGCACTATAGAGAAGCTTGGAAACTCGACCAGAATATTCCTCAAACAGCTTACAATTTGGCAAAAATATTTGAAGAAAAAGGTCAAGCACAAGATGCGATCGAACATTACCAAAAAGCTCTGGCGGTGCAACCAGATTTCGTACCTGCACTGATAAATTTGGCGGTGGCGCTACAAGAAAATGGCGAACTTTTAGAGGCTGTAAATCTCTATCGGCGAGCGCTGGAAGTTCAACCCCATAGCTGGGAAGCTTTAAACAATCTGGGGACAGTATTGCAAGAACAGGGGAATTTAGAAGATGCCCTGGAATATTATCACAAAGCTCTGGAATTGATACCAGATTTTGTGGAAGCTATCAACAATTTAGGCCGGACTTTTCTGGAAAAAGGTGCGGTAGAAGATGCGATCGCCTGTTATCGACGAGTGATATCTTTGAATCCAGAACACGCTAGCGCTCGTCTGAATTTGTCCCTGGCTTTGTTGTTGGTGGGAGACTTAGAAAATGGTTTGGCTGAATACGAATGGCGCTGGAAAATTCAAGGATTTCACACAAGTCATTCCGGTTTCTTGACGGGGCCAGATGATACAATTTCCGCCAGAGAATATCGGCCCCTTTGGGATGGTTCAGATTTGCAAGGAAAGACGATTTTACTCCACGCCGAACAAGGTTTGGGCGATTCCATTCAGTTTGTGCGCTATGCTGCGATCGTCAAAAATAAAGGTGGACGAGTAATTGTTGGCTGTTACGCGCAATTACATCGCTTGTTTGCCACCGTTGATGGCATTGATTTACTAATAGTTAAAGGCGAGCCAATCCCCGAATTTGATGTGCAAGCGCCGATGTTGAGTTTGCCATACATTCTCGGTACAACTAAGTCAACAATACCTGCAAATACTGCTTATTTAACACCCCCAGCAGATTGTCAATTGGCTCTATTACCAGGACGCAAATTCAAAGTGGGGATTGTCTGGGCGGGAAATCCTAAACATCGCAAAAATATGCAGCGTTCTTGCAGTTTGAGCGCATTTCTGCCACTTTTGGACGTTTCAGGGGTGAGTTTTTATAGCTTGCAGAAAGAGCTGTCACAGGCCGATCGCACGCTGTTACATCAAACCTCGATCGTCGATTTGAGCCCCCATTTGGGGGATTTGGCTGATACCGCAGCCGCGATCGCTCAACTGGATTTAGTGATTACCGTCGATACCGCTGTTGCCCATTTGGCGGGGGCTTTGGGCAAACCAGTGTGGATTTTGCTGGCGTTTTCCCCCGATTGGCGCTGGCTTTTGGAGCGGGAAGACAGTCCTTGGTATCCGACGGCGCGGCTCTTCCGTCAGTCGATCAGGGGCGACTGGGAGGGTGTTTTTGGGCGGGTGGTACAGGCTCTGGGGCTGGCGGTTTCTCAGCATGGCGCGCCTTCGGATTTGGCCGATGCAGCGTTGCTGGAGGGGCGTGATTTGCAGCGACAAGGCAAGTTTGCGGGTGCGATCGAATGCTATGAAAGGGCGATCGCGATCGATTCTCATAACCCCATGGCGTACAGCAATTTGGGTGTTGTTAAACAACAAATGGGTTTGCTCCCACAGGCGATCGCCCATTACCGCCAAGCTTTAGCCCTTGAGCCGAATTTGGCGGAAACTCTCAGCAATTTGGGGAGTGCTCTGGCGGATGCAGGGGAAACAGCAGATGCGATCGCAGTTTACGATCGCGCTTTGAGTTTAAACCCTAATTGCGCCGAAGCTTGGATTAATCTGGGGCTGGCGCGGGAAGCCCAAGGGGAGTTGGCGGAGGCGATAAACTGCTATCAGCAAGGGATTCAAGTTAATCCTAATTGTCCTGAAGCTTACTTGAATTTGGGCATTGCTTTGGAAAAACAAGGGGATAAAGAAGGGGAAGCCAAGGAGTTTTACGATCGGGCGATCGCCAATTATGAACGGGCGATCGCGATCGAACCGAATTACTTTGAAGCCTTGCACAATCTAGCCTACGCTACTATTCGACAGGGAAAAATTGCCTCGGCGATCGCGTATTACGAGCGATCGACTGCACTGCAACCGAGTTTAGCAGAAACTCTGATTAGTTTGGGGAGTTCGCTGCAACAGCAAGGAAAGTTAGATGAGGCTCTAGCCGTTTGTCAGCAAGCGATTCAGAAATTGCCATCCCATGCTGAGGCTCATTGTAATCTCGGAATTGTGTTTCAGAAACAGGGAAAAATTGCCAAGGCGATCGCCTGCTATCACCAAGCTTTGAGTCTCAAACCAGACTTCCCAACAGCTTTGAACAATCTGGGTAAGGCTTTTGAGGATGATGGCAAAATGGCAGAGGCGATCGAATGTTACCAACGGGCGATCGAACTTCAACCCGATGGAATTAATTCCTGCAACGGTTTGGGAAATGCTTTGCGGCAACAAGGACAGTTTACAGATGCTGTCGCCTGCTACAGTCACGGAGTTGAGTTCAATAAAACTCATCCAGAAGCTCACTTAAATCTCGCTTTAGCTTTGCTGCTGATGGGAGATTTTGAACGCGGTTTTTCCGAGTATGAATGGCGGCTGCTCGTTCAAGAAAAACAGTTTCCCACTAATAACTTTATCCAGCCTTTTTGGGATGGCAAAGATTTGGAGGGAAAAACTATTTTGCTGTGCCCAGAACAGGGTTTAGGCGATGCCATTCAGTTTATCCGCTACGCAGATTTAGTTAAGCAAAAAGGCGGCAACGTCATTGTTTGGTGTTCGCCCCAATTACAGCGCTTATTTGAACAGGTTTGGGCCATCGATCGATTAATAGTCGATCCAGAAGCAGCCCCGGATTTTGATGTGCGCGCCCAATTAATGAGTTTGCCTCACCTTTTGGGTACCACCTTAGCAACTATACCCGCCCAGGTTCCCTATTTAGCACCGCCACCAGGTCTAGAATTTACTCTTCATGCAACTTCCAATTTAAAAGTAGGAATTGTCTGGTCTGGAAATCCTAAAAATTCCCAAAATAACCTGCGTTCATTTCCCTTAACTTGCTTAGTAAAACTCTTAGATATTCCGGGAGTAGAGTTTTACAGCTTACAAAAGGAATGCCCAGAAGCAGAACGTACCTTATTAGAGCAAATGCAGATTGCAGATTTAAGTGCTTATTTGCATGATTTTGCTGATACAGCCGCGGCCATTTCGGCTCTGGATTTAGTCATTTCCATGGATACTTCTGTTGCCCATTTGGCTGGTGCATTGGGGAAACCAGTGTGGATTTTACTTTGTTTTACCCCCGATTGGCGCTGGATGTTGGAGGGGGAAGAGAGTCCTTGGTATCCGACGGCGAGGTTGTTTCGACAAGAAAAAGCCGGGGATTGGGAAGGGGTTTTTGGGCGGGTGGCTTTAGCACTAAAAGCTCAGATTTGCGAGCATCAACCCGATGAAAATTTAATCGAAAATCAGTCCCTTCTAGAGTTAGCTCAACAACAGTTTAATCGGGGAAATCTGCTGAAGTCCCAGGGTGATTTTTTTGACGCGATCGCCTATTTTAAAAAAGCTTTAGTTTATCAGCCAGATTTGATAGCAGCTACAACTAATTTGGCGGTGACGCTGCACCAAATCGGCGATTTTACCGAGGCAGCCAGATATTATTTACGAGCCATAGAAATCGACCCAGACTCCCCTCAAGGATACAACAACTTGGGTATTTTGCACCAATCTCAGGGGCATATGGCCGAGGCTGTGTCTTGTTTTCAAAAGGCGATCGCCCTGAATCCACTCTATGTCAAAGCTCTGAACAATCTCGGCTCAATTCTCCAGCAGCAGGGAGAATTTTCCAGTGCGATCGCTTATTTTCAGCAAGCGCTTTTTGCTACTTCTAATTACGTGCCAGCACTGATAAATCTGGGCGTGGCAATGGAAGCCAAAGGTCAGCCAGAAGAGGCTAAACGCTTTTATCAACAGTGCATTTACCTAGAACCTGACAACTCGCAAGGATACTATTATTTGGGTAATTTGTACTTAAAATTACACGAATTCCCATCAGCAATTGATAATTTAGAAACCGCCTTAGTTTTGCAGCCAGATTCTGTGGAAAGTTTGAATAATCTAGGCAGTGCTTTAGAAGGAATTGGCGACATACCCAAAGCAATTGCCTCTTACGAACGAGCCTTGAAACTTGATGCAAAATGTGGTAAAGCTCATTTCAATTTAAGCTTAGCATTACTGTTGCAAGGAAACTTCGAGCGCGGTTTTGCTGAGTATGAATGGCGATGGGAAACAGAGCAGGGAAAACAATTGGACTGGTTCCCTTTGACACAGCCAGTTTGGGATGGTTCTGATTTGGCAGGAAAAACAATTTTGTTACGTTGCGAACAAGGTTTTGGCGACGCGATTCACTTTGTACGTTACGCCTCCATTCTCCAGCAAAAAGGTGCTAAAGTATTGGTCTCTTGCTATCCAGAACTCAAGGGTTTATTCCAAACAATTCCGGGAATTGAACAAGTAGTAGTTAAAGTAGAAGAGTTGCCGGAATTTCAGTTACAAGCACCGCTGATGAGTTTGCCCTATATTTTGGGAACAAACTTAGAAAATATCCCGGCAAATATTCCTTATTTATCGCCTCCTGCTGACGGGAATTTCTCCCTAGATTCAAACCCAAATTTTAAAATAGGGATTGTTTGGGCTGGGAGTTCGGAACATTTGAAAGATTTTATGCGATCGACTGATTTAAGCTATTTTCTGAAATTGTTAGATATTCCAGGAGTAAGTTTTTACAGTCTTCACAAAGAATTATCGGCGGGCGATCGCACTTTATTAAATCAAATTCCAGTCACAGATTTAAGCGATAATTTGAAGGATTTTGCCGATACCGCAGCGGTGATAGCACAATTGGATTTAGTAATTTCTGTAGATACTGCTGTCGCCCACTTAGCCGGTGCTTTGGGAAAACCAGTCTGGATTTTGCTCTCTTTTGTACCCGATTGGCGGTGGATGTTGAACAGAGAAGATAGCCCTTGGTATCCGACAGCACGGTTGTTTCGCCAGCAAAAACCTGGTGATTGGGAGGGAGTATTCGATCGCCTAAAAACAGCCTTACAACACAGGGCGGGCACGCACCATCCACAAGACAGGGCGGGCACGCACCATCCACCAACCCTAAAGTCTAATTTATTATCACCCGCCCAGGTAGAATTTCACATAGCAAATGCTCTCAACAAACAGGGTAAAAAAGCAGCAGCGATCGCCCGATATAAACAAGTAATTGCGCTGAATCCCAGTCACCCAGAAGCCCACAGTCATTTAGGCTATCTCCAACAAGAAGACGGGCTAATATCCGAGGCAATTTCCCATTATCAACAAGCCCTAGAAATCGACCCCAATCAAGGTGAAACCAACTTATACTTAGGTTACGCCCTCGAAGAAGAGGGAAAAGTTGCTCTTGCGATCGAATATTACGATCGCGCAATTCAATTATCTTCAGACTCAGCGCATACTCATTTGAGACTAGCCTTAGCCTTGCTTTCAACTGGCAATTTTTCCCGCGGTTTTGCTGAATATGAATGCCGCTGGCAAACTCAAGAATTGGAATCCAGATATTTCGCCCAACCACTTTGGGATGGTGGTAATTTCCAGGAAAAAACTATTTTGCTGCACTCAGAACAAGGTTTTGGCGATGCCATTCATTTTATCCGCTACGCACATTTAGTCAAGCAAAAAGGAGGCAAAGTTATTGTTGCTTGTCATCAATCTTTGCAGCGTTTATTTGAAGGAGTTGCAGGCATAGATTGTGTAGTAACGAAGCCAAAGGATTTGCGAGAATTTCAACTGCACGCCCCACTATTGAGTCTACCAAAAATTATGGGTACTACCTTAGAAAATGTACCAGTTAATATTCCTTACATAGCTCCCGTACAGGATTTTAAATATTCCATAGAACCCAATAATCAACTCAAAGTAGGGATTGTTTGGTCTGGTAGCCCGCTGCACCGAAAAAATCCCGTTCGCTCCTGTACGTTGAAGGATTTTAGGAAGTTTTTAAACGTGCCAGGAGTGAGTTTTTATAACCTTCAGAAAGACTTGTCACCGGGCGATCGCACTTTATTAAATCAACAGCAAGTGCAGGATTTGAGCCCAGAGTTAGGAGATTTTGCCGACAGCGCAGCCATTATTTCCCAACTGGATTTAGTAATTTGTGTGGATACTGCTGTCGCCCACTTAGCCGGTGCTTTAGGAAAACCAGTGTGGATTTTGCTCTCTTTTGTGCCCGATTGGCGGTGGATGTTGGAGCGTGAAGATAGTCCTTGGTATCCCACTGTCAGGCTGTTTAGGCAGCAAAAAGCGGGTGATTGGGAGGGAGTGTGCGATCGTCTAAAAACAGCCTTAGAACACCTAATTTCCACTCGTTCCCAGGCTCAGCCTCAAATTCAAGCCCCAGAAACGCCCCCACTAACCCCTAGGGAGTGTTTTCAAGCTTTCCAATTAGATTCAGATCCCCCTAAATCCCCCTTAAAAAGGGGGACTTTGAGTGAATTCTCCCCCCTTGTTAAGGGGGGCTGGGGGGGATCTCCGGGTTTGAAAACAGGCCCTCGTTCCCAGCCTCAGCCTGGGAACGCAGATGCTTTGGCTCCGCCTCAAATTACTCGTTCCCAGGCTCAGCCTCAAATTCAAGCCCCAGAAACGCCCCCACTAACCCCTAGGGAGTGTTTTCAAGCTTTCCAATTAGATTCAGATCCCCCTAAATCCCCCTTAAAAAGGGGGACTTTG
>NZ_JAHRFC010000037.1:0-60724 GCF_020883015.1 Microcoleus sp. CAWBG640 | reverse complement strand
CTGATTGTCGGTACGATCGCCTGATTGTCGGTACGATCGCCTGATTGTCGGTATGATCGAATCAATGACGTGGCGATCGACTGACTGACTCTTTTAAGATACAAGGGGCGGGTTTTACGAATAATATAGGTAAAAAAAAACCATATCAATCAACCCGCCCCCGCCTCTCTCCCTCTGTGTCCTCTGTGTCCTCTGTGGTTAAATCATTCCGATACAACCGGAATTGATATTACGAATAATATAGGTAAAAAAAAACCAGCTTAATCAACCCGCCCCCGCTAAATGAATGTACGAAAAACTGAACCATACAGTTCCAGGTAGGGGCGGGTTTTACGAATAATATAGGTAAAAAAAAACAAACTTAATCAACCCGCCCCCGCTATCGATCGGGTGGGGTTCGGCGGGTTGATGTCGATCGTGTGTGGGTAGGGCAGATTAGGGGTAAAACCCGCCCCCACATTAGATCCTAGGTGGAGACATGATGTATCCATCAAAAAAACTTAACATTGCTGGAACAAGATTGCTAGATTTGGTGTCAAGACGGGCTATAATCGTTTTGCGTTTTGAAGACCTTAGTTAATTCCTGCCTCGGTTGCCACCACTCCTATGTCAACGACAGTCAACACAGAATCCACAGCCGTTAATTTTAACCAACAGGGAGAAACCTATTTATCCCAAGGGAAATTGGAAGAAGCCATCGCCTCCTGCGAGCAAGCTTTGAAGATTCACCCCAATTTTGCACCGGCTTACAAGACTTTGGGCAACGCGCTACAGGCTCAAGGCCGCATCGAAGAGGCACGACACTGGTACGCCAAGGCGATTGAAATTGAACCGAATTTTGCCGAGGTTTACGCCAATTTGGGTAGCATTTGTGCTCAGCAACAAAAGTGGCAGGAGGCGATCGCATTTTATCAAAAGGCGATCGCGATTAAGCCGAATTTCGCAGGAGTATACCGCAATTTAGCAAAAGTATTTGGGGAAGTTGGTAAGCCGGCGGAAGCTCAGGAATGCTGGTATCGGGCATTTTCTTTGGAACCAGAAAAGGCGAAACCGTCGGAACATTTGAGCATGGGCGATGCTTTTTTTCGCCAGGAAAAGTTGCCGGAGGCGATCGCCTGTTACGATCGGGCAATTAAGTTGGACCCGAATTTGGCGACGGCTTACCAAAGTTTGGGTGAGGCGCTGAAAAAACAAGGCAAGTTGGAGGAAGCGACTGTATATTATCGTAGGGCGATCGAGTTGAACGCTGCTCATGCGAGAAATGGTAGCGAGGGAGAGCAGACTTTGGCTGGGGCAAATGGGACAAATGGTGCTGTTAAGTCGCCACAAGTTCAGCCACAAATACCGCCACAAGTTCAACAACCACAGGTTCCACAACAAATCCCTGAACAAATATTGCGAAAACTACCTAAAGAAATATTGCAACAAATACCGCAGCAAATTAAACAACAAATTAAACAACAAGTTCAGCCACCTGTGAATGGGGGAATTAGTACCGAAGACCCAGAGGCATATAAAATACTGGCTGAGGGCTATTTTGCTCAGGGGAAATTGGAACAGGCAATTTCGGCTTGCAAAAAAGCGCTACAAATTAAGCCGGATGCGCCTCTATATAAAATGTTGGGTAATGCCTTGCAAGCTGGTGGCAAAATAGATGATGCTAAAACTTGCTATGTTAAGGCAATAGAAATTAATCCGAATTTTGCTGAAGCTTATGCTAATTATGGTAGCATTTGTGCCCAGCAGGAACAGTGGCAACAAGCGGTTTCGGCCTACGAAAAGGCGATCGCCCTGAAGCCAGATTTTGCCGGTGCTTTCCGCAATTTTGCCAAGCTGTTGACGCAGTTAGGGAAGTCGGAGGAGGCGGCCGAGTGTTCGTATCGAGCTTTTGCGATCGATCCTAAGTCTGGCACCGCTGAGGATTTGGAAAGTTTAGCTAAAACTTTGAGCGAGCAAGGTAAGGTAAATCAGGGCATTGATTGTTACCGACGCGCTGTTGAGTTGAACCCAAATGCAGGTGCTGCTTATCACGAATTGGGGGAAATTCTGAAGGGTCAAGAACAGTGGGAAGCGGCGGTAGATGCTTACAGGAATGCGATTAAAATTAATCCCGAACTTTCTTGGTCTCACAACAATTTAGCTGAGTCTCTGGTGAAGTTGGAACGGTGGGATGAGTCTGTTGATGCTTACCGGAAGGCGATCGAATTAAATCCTGATTTTAGCTGGTCTCATAACAATTTAGGCGATGTGTTGCTGAAGTTGGAACGGTGGGATGAGGCGGTAGAAGCATACAGGAAAGCAACAGAATTAAATCCTGATTTTAGTTGGTCTCACAATTATTTGGCCGATGCGCTGGTGAAGTTGGAACGGTGGGATGAGGCGATTGCGGCTTACCAAAGGTCGATCGAACTTAATCCTGACCATTTTTGGGCGCACAACAATCTTGCAGAAGCCCTGGTGAATTTGGAACGCTGGGATGAGGCTGTGGCTGCGTATCAGCGGGCTAATGAACTGAATCCGAGTTTTTTCTGGTCCCACAGCAAGTTGGGTGATGTGCTGTTGGAAATGGAACGGTGGGAGGATGCGATCGCTGTTTACCGGCGCGCGGCCGAGTTGAATCGCGATTTTGCGTGGACTTATTACAACATGGGGACGGCTTTTGAGAAGTTGGAACGGTGGGATGAGTCGATCGTTGCTTATCGCTGTGCTGTGGAAATTCAGCCGGATTTGCCGTGGATTTCGCAGAAGTTGGCTGATGCTTTGAGGATGCGATCGCAGTGGGATTTGCAGGATGCTATGGGTTTGTATCGAAGGGCGATCGGGCAGAATCCTGATGATGTGCAACTTTATCACAAGGCGTTGGAGATTTCGCCGAATGATGCTGGGCTTTATGTTGAGTTGGCGAATGCTTTGGTGCGGCAGAATTGGGTTGATGGTGCGATCGTCTTTTATCAGATGGCGTTGCAGGTTAACCCCGAATGCGGTGAAGCACAATTGCAGTTGGGGTTGATATTCGCGCAAAAGAATGATACCGATCGGGCGATAAACTGTTACCGTCGCGCTATTGAGGTTCAACCAAATCAGTATAAACCTTACCAATTGTTAGGGGATGCTCTGGGTGCAAAAGGTCAGCGTGAGGAAGCAATGAACTGTTACCGTCGCGCGATCGACTTAAAACCTGACGATCCCTATATCCACAACAATTTAGCGGATATGCTGCGACATCAAGGAGATTTGGAGGGGGCGATCGCTTGTTATCGCCGCGCCATTGAATTGAAACCTGATTTCTCTTGGTTCCACTATAATTTAGGCGAAGTTTTGACTAAGAAAGGGCAAATTGATGAAGCGAGTTCTTGTTACCGTCACGCCTTAGAGTTGGAACCCAAGATTTTCTAATTTTATGTGCAATTGAGCCTGTATTTTATAAGTTTGTGCAGGCTCAAACCTCCCAGTTACCACTAGAAGCAATCAAATCAATTGATAGAGAGTAGAGGAATTACCATGAACCCGGAAGAAGCTCAGTCCTTAGAAGCAGCCATTCAAAAAACTTTATCCACTCATGCTAAAAGTGATAAGAGTTATCTATGGATGGCATATCAAGTAATCTTTGAACGCGAAGCCGATCCAGAGGGAATAGCTATGTTTTTAAACCAGCTAAAAGAAGGATGGACTCGACCTACTTTAATTGCAAAGATGATTGAGTCTAATGAATTTCAACACCGCTTACCAGCAGGCACGCAGAGCTTTGCAAGTACAGAAAGTCAAGTATTAATCGAACTGGAAAATTTTAAAATCTATGCCATGACTAATGACACTGCCGTTGGTCAAACAATTATTAGTAGCAGAAGCTATGAACCTCATGTGACTGATGCTATTGTTAAACACTTAAAATCAGGCGATGTTTTTCTCGATCTGGGAGCTAACATAGGCTATTTCACTCTCCTAGCAGCAAGCATTGTTAAAAATGAGGGGAAAGTAATATCTTTTGAACCCAACCAATACAATAGACAACTGCTATATGCAAGTATCGTTGAAAATCAGTTTAAGAATATTACAGTTTATCCATTTGCGGTTTCAGATTGTCAACAAATTTTCAGATTAATGACATCAGGATCTAATGGTTGGGTAGTGGAGTTATCAGAGGAATCTGTAAATTATCAATTAGTGCAATCAGTGGTACTGGATGAATTGCTGCAATCAGAAAAAGAAATTAATGTAATTAAAATGGATATAGAAGGACACGAACCTATTGCACTGCGGGGTATGGAACAGATAATAAATAAACACCGACCTATTATTTTTACTGAGTTTCATCCCTATGCTGTTGGTGAAGGGTATTTAAAACAACTGACACAGTATAATTATCGGTTATTTATCATTGAAGAAGTAGGAAAAATTACGGAAGCTCCTGACACGACATTTGTGATGGATTTCTGGCAAAGACTAGCCGAAAAGGTTAATTTTGACAGAATACATCTTGACCTGATGGCTTTGCCTTTGTAACCATAAATTAGAGATATTCAAGCGAGTCGCGATCGCAAACTAGCCTGTATTTTCCATGTTGATGCTTAAAAAAGTCCATTAAAATACACTCATACCTATCAAAAGAACCATCATGAACCCCGAAGCAGCAAAGCATCTGGAAGCAGCCATTCAAAAAACTTTATCTACTCATGTCAAAAGCGACAAAAGCTATCTATGGATGGCTTATTGGGTCATATTTGAACGGGAAGCCGATCCAGAGGGGTTAGAAGGTTGGTTAGGTTTGCTAAAGGCTGGTGTGAGTCGAGCAAGCGTAGTACAAACGATGATTAAGTCAAGCGAATTTTACAAACGCATTTCAGGTGAAGAAAGCGAAAACCAAATTAATGAAAAGCTTCACAACGCCAGAATGGAAATGGTAAAACAACTCGTTCCACCAGCTCAAGTTATATTAGACTTGGGCGGTTATTCCTCAAGCGACCCAAGAGGTGCTTTGCTAAGTTTTGGCTATCCTCATGTGCCACAAAAGCTCTACATTTTAGATTTTCATCCCGACAAAATGATGTTTCCCGGGCCTGAATGGCCAAAACAAGTTAAATACGAAACCTGTGACATTGAATATGTGTATGGAAGTATGACTGACTTAGACTGTTTTCAGGAAGGCACTTTTGACCTAATTTGGTCTGGAGAATCAATAGAACACATCACCTCTGAAGATGCTGAAAAAGTTTTTTCAAAAGCCTACAAGTTATTAAAACCCGGTGGTAAGCTGGCACTAGATACCCCCAACAGACGAGCTACCCAGTTACAGTTTCCTAATAGTTATATCCATCCAGAACACAAGATAGAATACTACTATGAAGATTTGTGTAAACTTTTGGATAAGCACAACTTCAAAATTATTCAGAGCAAGGGAGTGATCGATCTATCAAGGTCAATTGAAACATCAAGTATGGAGCATTTCAAAAATGAGTTTATCAGCAGTGAAAAACTCAACGACAATCCCAATAACTCTTACTGTTTCTTCATCTGCTGTATGCGAGCAGAGGACTGTTAGAATTATTTATAACTGTAACGGGACTCTTCCTGAGTGTTTTGCCGTTAAATCTTTGAGCGATCTAGTTCCACCTGAGCTTGCAAAGCTGCTTGCTTCCAAGCTTGAGCCTGGGATTCAAAACAGCTTTTTTCTTCTATTGTCCTTGTAATATATTCAAGGCGACTTCTTATTTTTTTTCCCACTGCCTGCGGACTCAATAAAGACCTAATCTCGGAGGCTGCTCTCGCTCCTACTTGCTGTGCTTGCGAATAATTCTGAAACACATACTGCATTAAGGAACCAGCATGATCGATATCTGGTTCCGCCCAGATACTTCCTTTTGGATAAAGCCCATAATCTTGAGTTGTTTTCACCAGTTCATACTTAACTGGAAAACTATTGCCAACATTCATAAATTCGATATTAGACGAGTAGGCCGTGGCGATAGTCGGTTTGCCGTAGTACATCGCTTCCGCCATCGTCAAACCAAACCCTTCAGCCCGATGTAGGGAGACATAGCAGTTACAATTGTCAACTAAAGCATGGAGTTCTTCTTTCTTTAAATCCCCTTCTATAAACTGAATAGATGGCCAATCCTCTGCTTGGGCTTTTAGTTGTGCTTCCAGATGGAGAAACAGTGGATGGGGTCGATACTTAACGATGAGTAACACATCATCATTAGACTTCCCAAAAGCTCGTTTAAATGCCTCAATAGTAGCCAAGGGATTTTTTCGTTCAAAGCCGCTCCCAATGTCAAACATAAACAGAAAAATAAACTTGTCTTCGGGTAATCCCAAAACTTCTCTGCCCAATGAATTTGGCGGGATAGAAATGCTAGGTGGTAGCTTAAGAACAGGAATAGGCGATACTTCTGCTATGGCTTCAGCCGTGTAATTACTGTAAGTCCAAACCTCATCAAATATATCAAAGGCAAACCGCCCAAAATCAGGAAACTTTGGCAATTCCCATGCCCAGAATCCAATGTTATACCGATTTTTAAAATATGCAGGATTAATTAAGTCCAGTAATGATTTGTGAGGGTTGGTATGGATGAGGTTGATGGGATATGGGTTATCTTCAGAGAAATTTGTGTAACTAGAATCTAAGTTTCGCTGCGTATCTTCCCTCAGATCCTTGATTGCGAAGGGGATGTCTGCTGCTTCTATGGCTCGGAGAGTACCCCTGACGCCACCTCCGAGTCCAAATTCCCCTGTCACATGACCGACAACATTGATTCCAAAAGAATAATTTAGTCCTTCACTTATCATAGCCAGTTTTAATCTCCATCTAACATTTTTACTATTCTGGAAACCGGATCAATTCTACTACTTAATCGAACCTAGCCTTTGACACCGCTCTAGTTCCGTTTGAATTTGCAGTGCTGTTTGCCTCCATACTTGGACTTGGGATTGATATAAACCTGTTTCTGTTTGAATCTTACGGAGCCGACTCGATCGTGTAGGATGATTTATCCTGCTCATAATGTCTTCCAGACGAATTTTAATTTTGCTACCAACAGTTTGTGGACTCAGCAAAGACCTAATTTCACTGGCTGCTCTAGCTCCTACTTGCTCTGCTTCCTGATAGTTGTCAAAGACATACTGCATTAAGGATGCCGCATGATCTAAATCGGGTTCAGCCCAGACATTTCCTTTAAAATAGGGCCCATCGTCTTCAATAATTGTCACCATATCGTATTTCACCAAAAAACTATTACCGACATTCATAAATTCCATATTAGCCGAGTGAGCAGTGGCAATTACTGGTTTGCCATAGAACATCGCTTCCGCCATCGTCAGGCCAAACCCTTCCGCGCGATGCAATGAAACATAGCAGTTACAATTGTCAATTAAGGCATGAAGCTCTTCTTTATGCAAATGCTCTTCTATAAATTGAATTGACGACCAACCCTCTGTGTGCGACAAAATTTGCTCTTGCAGTTCAGGATGAAACTTCCCATTAGAAGACTTGATAAGGAGTAAGACATCCTTGTTTGATTTCCCAAAAGCTCGTTTAAATGCTTCGATTGTGCCTAGAGGATTTTTACGACTCAGCCGACTATGATAGTCGAATAAAAACAGAAAAATAAACTTGTCTTTCGGCAAGCCTAAAGCTTCTCTACCCAAGGAAGTATCGGGAAGATAAATGCTGTGTGGAACCTTGACCACGGGAATAGGCGATACCGCAGAAATGGCTTCAGCAGAGTAATTGCTGGGAGTCCATATCTCATCAAATGAATAAAAAGCATATAGCCAACCAGGGGGAAACAACGGCAATTCCCAAGCCCAGTAACCAATATTGTATCGCCCTTGAAAATAATCCGAACCTAAACTTTCCATTACTCCACCGATAGGTGGTGTATGAACGAGGTTGATAGCATAGGGTTGCTCGTCAGAGAAATTAGTGTAGGTAGAATCGAGATTTCTGTGCCAATCTACTTTAATATCCCTGATGGTAAAGGGAATGCCTACGGCTTCGAGTCCTCTCAGAGTGCCTCTCATACCTTCTCCAATGCCAAATTCGCCACTAGCGTGACCTGCAACATTGATGCCTAAATTAGAATTTTGTGTTTTCTGCAACATAGCGAATTTTGTACTTTTTTACTAATGATGATGAAACTGAAAGTGTTTTAGTTCTGTTTGCATTTGTAAGGCCGTCTGTCTCCAAGCTTGGGCTTGACGAGCCAATAAATCTCTTTCTGTCTGAAGTTCATGGAACCGATTTGACAACTGGGTATGATTAAGATTGCCACTGATAAATTCGAGGCGATTTTTAATTTTTATACCTACTGTTTGAGGACTTAATAAAGACCTAATTTCCTTGGCTGCTATTTTTCCTACTTTCTGAGCTTCCTGATAATTTTCAAAGACAGAATTCATTAGAGACGCAGCACGATCGATATCTGGTTCCGCCCAGACGCTACCTTTCGGGTAAGCTCCATAATCTTCTGTTGTTGTCACCAGTTCGTATTTAACCGGAAAACTATTGCCAACATTCATAAATTCCATATTAGATGAATAGGCTGTGGCTATTACTGGTTTGCCGTAGTACATGGCTTCTGACATTGTTAAACCGAATCCTTCAGCCCGATGCAGAGATACATAACAATCACAACTATTAACCAAAGCATGAATCTCTGCTTTTTGCAAATGTCCGTCTATAAACTGAAGGGATGACCAACCTTCAGCCAAATCAATTAATTCCTGTCGTCTTTCCGGGAAAAGATGAGCATTCGCAAATTTGAGAACGAGTAAAACATCTGGATTCGATTTACCAAAAGCTCGTTTAAATGCCTCAACGGTGGCAAAGGGATTTTTCCGTTCAAAGGAACTGCCAAAGTCAAACATGAATAGAAAAATAAACTTATCTTTAGGTAAATTGAGGTTTTCTCTGGTTAATAGTGGTTGGGGGAAGGCAAGGCTCACAGGAATTTTGAGTACAGGAACTTGGGAGACAGCCGCAAATGCTTCTGCACAAAAATTACTGGTAGTCCAGATTTCATCAAATAAATCAAAGGCCCACTGCCATTCAGAGGGGAAAACTGGCAATTCCCATAACCAGACACCTATATTGTATTTGCCTTTGAAATATTCAGAACCAATACCGGGAAAGTATCCAGCTAAAATCTGTTCAACCCAATTCGGGTTGGTTTGGACTATATTGATTGGATAGGGATTATCGTTGGAAAAGTTTTGATAACTGGTATCGGAGTTGGGTTGCCCACCCACCTTTAAATCGGTGACAGCAAAGGGTATTTTAGCTGCTTCCATTGCTCGGAGAGTGCCTCTAGCTGCTTCGCCTAGCCCAAAATCACCTGTTATATGACCTGCTAAATTTACACCCAAAGAATTATTTACTTGATGATTTAACATTCGTCTTGTTTTTTGCTCGCTTAAGGTTTATGAATAGGCTTTCACACTATTTAATTTATACCCAATTAAGTTTAATTTTGGGTTTATTAGGTATTTGGTAGAAGATTGACTAATTTATTAAAAATTAGCCTTTTGGGTCTCCACCATCATCTTTACTACATCGTGCATCTTATATTTTGCCTGCCAACCTAACTTTTCCTTCGCCTTAGCAGGGTTGCCTTTGCCAAGTGCAATTTCTGTCGGTCTGTACAAACTGGTATCTATGACTGTATGTTCCTCCCAGTCTAATCCCAAAGTGGCAAAGGATTGAGCAACAAATTCTTTTAAGGCATGGCTCTCCCCAGTAGCAATTACATAATCATCGGGTTCTGACTGCTGCAACATCAGATACATTGCTTCCACGTATTCGGGTGCCCAACCCCAGTCCCGCTGTACAGAAATATTACCCAATTGCAGCTTTTCTGGACTACCCGTCGCAATCCGGCAAGCTACTGATACAATTTTTTGGGTCACAAACCTGGCTGGTCTCAGAGGAGATTCGTGATTAAATAGGATACCAGAACAAGCAAACAAATCGTAAGCTTCTCGATAGTTGGCGACTTCCCAAAATGCTGTTGCTTTGGCAACTGCATAGGGACTTCTAGGGTGAAATGGGGTGCTTTCCTCGGCTGCTTTGCCTCCAGTGTCGCCAAAGCATTCGCTAGAACTGGCATTATATAGTTTTATTTTTCCTCCAGTAAAACGGATGGCCTCTAGGAGATTCAGTGTCCCGGTGGCAATGCTTTCTAGGGTTTCCACTGGTTGCTCGAAGGACAGCCCTACGGAAGTCTGACCAGCTAGATTGTACACCTCATCTGGCTGAATTTTGCTTAGGACTTGCAAAACGCTGCGAAAATCGTTGAGGGACATCGATTCTAGCTTTACTGATTCGCGGATGCCTAAGCGCGTGAGGTTGTTGAAGGTTGACATTTGGGCATCTCGCGATGTGCCACACACTGAGTAGCCTTTTTCGAGGAGCAATTTCGCTAAATAAGCTCCGTCTTGGCCGGATATACCACAAATTAGTGCTTTTTTCATAGGATTACCTCTAATTTTTTTGACAATCGCCTGTTTGTTGCTTGCTCAGTTTAATATATCTGTGGATACACTGAAGCCAAGTTTTGCTACTTGACTTGACATTCGTTCAAGTGTTCCCTACTCTGGTTAAGGCTATATCTTTATTAACTTAAAGTCGATTAAGGTAGTTTACTGTGTTCGCCGCTTAAAAATAATCGTCTCGTCAGCTTGCTTAAATTCTATATCAAACAAATCGAACACTACCTCCCTACCTAAAAGAATCTCCTCGCAAAAATCAGTTTGTGCCCAAGCGACAGGCGCAGTAAAAATATGACCATCCAAGTGTATTTCTACCTGTCGTAACAGGTATTCAATACTACCACCAACTCCTTCGGCTTGATTGTTAACCTCTTCAGATCCTTTAGTATAACCCAAATCTTCACCAAGTTTTTTCGTAATCAAACTAAGTTCTGCACCTGAATCAACCAGAATTTTCACTGTTACGGTATGCTGAAATTTTAATAACAACTCGTATTTAGGTTGCCAATCGTGAGATTTTAATGTTCTCATTCTGACTGGATAAAATCTGACCGGATCGACAAACTCGCTTTCAAATATCCGTTCGATTACATAATCTAAACCTGATAAACTAGGATCGATCGCGTCCTTCATCTTTCGATAATCGCGATCGTGACTAATTATCCCCTGATGATTGTAAGCTATCCACTCGCCCCGATATTTTTTTAACTCCCGGCGATGAGCTTTATACCAATCACTAGCTGTCGGATATTCTGCTTCCATAATTAAATCACTTTTTTGTATTGTATAAAATAATCTGTGCTTCAGTAAATTTAGGTATTAGGGCTACTTTGCCCATTACCGTCGCGATTCAGACTTTTGCACCTCATTTTACTACATGGAACAAGTTTTGCCCGCTCGCCCCTAGTGGACTCCAGCCGTTACCGTCCCAATTATACCAGACCTCAAGCGAGTTAACGATATGTTGACAATAATCAAGGATGTATGATACAAAAGTCGATAGTTATAAATTCAGCAAAGCTGCTGGGTGTAAACATAATATTAATAACTTTAAAGTAACTTGGCAAAATGAACGAGCAAATGGCTGTGACTGAGTTGGACAAAGGCAATCAATTTCTGCAAGAGGGAAAACTAGAAGACGCGATCGCCGCCTACCGTCTTGCCAGTGAGCTAAATCCTGACTACTCTTGGTGTCACCACAATTTAGGGGAAGCTTTAGCAAAATTAGGTCAATTTGAGGAAGCGATCGCAGCTTTTCGTCGCGCCCTAGAACTTAAACCAGATTTTTCGTGGAGTTACCATCACCTAGGGGATGCCCTAGCTCAACAGGAACAGTGGGAAGAATCGGTTATAGCCTTCGGTAAGGCGATCGAACTTAATCCCCAACATTTTGGGACTTACGTGGGGCTAGGTAATTGCTTAGCAAAAATGGGTCAGTTGGATGAGGCGATCGCGGCTTACCGGCGCGCCAGTGAACTTGAGCCAGAGGCGGATTGGATTCAGTATAAACTGGGGGAATTGCTGCAACAGCGAACTCAGTTGGATTTGGAAGGGGCGATCGCAACAGAGGCTAGCCTGTGTTACTACAAGGCTTTTGAACTCAATCCCAATAATAGGCAAGCTAATCAAAAACGTCCTCGGGTTTATGACTGTTTTGCCTTTTTCAATGAACTAGATGTTCTAAAAATTAGGATAGAAGAACTCAAGGATGTTGTAGATAAGTTTATTTTAGTAGAAGCTACAAAAACATTTAGTGGCAACCCCAAACCGCTTTATTACCAAGAATTCAGCCATGAGTTTGCTGAGTATCAGGATAAAATCATTCACTATGTTGTTGATGATATGCCAGAAGTTATCAATGGCGATCGGTGGCCTCTGGAGATTCACCAGAGAGATTGTATCATTCGACCTTTGAGACTTATACCCTGTGACGATTCCGACATTATTTTAATAAGTGATATAGATGAAATCCCTAGAAAAGACAAAATAAGAGACGCTATAAACCTGTTGTCAGATAGTGATTTTGTCATATTTACTCACGATCTGTATTATAATAATCTAGGGGATTTTCAGACTCATTGGTGGTGTGGTACTGTAGCTTGTAAATACAAAGATTTTAAAATTAGAACGGCCAACCAAGTTAGGAGGTCTGACGAAGGTTTTTGGAGTCCAAATTGGAAAGCAGCAGATATTAGAAAGGAAGGCTTTCAACACCCTTACATTGAGAAGGGGGGGTGGCATTTTACTTCTTTTGGTGGAGGCACAAAAACCAACAGGTACAAAGTGCAGAGTTATGCTCATGCAGAGGGAGATAATTCTAAGGAAACAGGAATTCCTTTGATCGATTTTCATGTAGCAAGACCGACCAACGATGAAGACTCTCTTGGCAAATACTATTACGACATCAGAGATGTTGAAGGTAAAGACATACCCGATTATCTAAAAAAAAATATTCGTCAATACAGACACTTCTTAAAGCCCAAATTGACGCAAATGGCGATTGCTCATGCAGATTTGCATCTAGAACTAGCATCAGGTATCTATAAAGAAAATTTAGAGATAGCCGTTAATCTGTGGTGCTGTGCAATGCAATTAAATCCACAAATTGGCAAAAAACAGAGCTTTTTGTCTGAATTGCAACCTGTAGATTATTTTCAAATTTCTCCACAACAACTGTGTAATCGATCTGGTAAACTGATTCAAAATGAAAAGGGCTATCAGTTGGTGAGTTTTCCAGAACCCGGTCAATTACCATTAGTTTCTTTCGGTCCTTATATTAGTGTGCCTGACGGTCTGTACCGAATCAAGATAGATATTGAAATGGATACCATAGAGGTGAAAGAAACAAATAATCATCATATTTTTGGGTTTAAATTTGACATGGTTAGTGGTCCCGGTAACGCGGTATTTTGGGAGGAAAAAGTAGCTATTGGTGATAATGTGACAGAATTTTATTTAGAATTAAGGAATGCTATACAATTAGAAATTAGATTTTTTTCTACTGGTAAAAAGTTTTCGATTAATAATATAGAGTTAGCGTTACTTTATCGCCTAGAGCCTAATCAATCAATTAATTATGCGCCAGATTCCGGTAACAAGCGAGACATGAATATTCAATGTTTAAAGTCAGGAAAAACTTTAACTGAACAAGGATATTTTGAAAGTGCGATCGCTTCTTCTTATCGTCGCGCCGAACTAAATCCAGATGTGCTGCAAGCCTATCGCAATCTTCTGATAATTGAACAAGATAATTGGGAAATTTGGTGGTACTTAAGCAAGGCATTAGTGAAACTAGAGGAATGGGAAAAAGCTATCGATTTTTGCCAGAGAGCGATCGAGCTTAACCCAAAAGAAGCCTTAATTCACTATCAATTAGGGGAAATTCTTGAAAAACAGGAGCATCAAGAAGAAGCGATCTTCTCATACCGCAGAGCTATTGAGATCGATCCATCTTTGATGTCAAATGATAACTCTCGCGCAAAAGTATTGGCTAAATTGCTTCAGATGAAGCAATTCCCACCCCAGGAAAAGTTATTTTTGGAAACCACAACTCACCTCACAGATGCAGATTTTATACAAGCATCCTTCTGTACTTATCTGAAACGTTCTCTACAGGATGAAGGAATTGCTGAATTTCTGGGACTTACCCGATCGCTGACCCGGCAGCAAATACTTGCGAGCATCTCTAGCTCACAGGAATTTCAGATGAGGTGGGGATTTTGTTTATCCGCAGCATTGTCACTATCTTTTGAGGAACTGTACTGGCATACAGGAAGCTATTTTGCAAAACAAGGGCTTTGGGAAGAAGCGATCGCAGCCTACCACAAAGCCATTATCCTCAAACCAGAAATCGCGATCGCTTACAGCCGTTTGACAGAAGATAGCGAAACTCAAAAAGAAATAGATGAGCAATCAGCTTTAAGGTCGAGTTTTTTTAAGTCCATACTAACCAATCCAGACTCTTCAGAAATATACACTTGTCTCGGAAAAATTTTAGCAATCAGAGCTAGGTTTGGGGAAGCAATAGAAATGTATCAAAAAGCAATTTTGTTACTAACTGACTCTTCAAAACACGGAGAAATTTACTCAGAAATAGGACAAGCACTTTTATCGAGTCATCAGCTAGACAAAGCTCTAGATTATTTTCAAATATTAGTTAAAATGAATTTTGTTAAAAAAGAAACATATAGCGCAATCGCACATATATATTCTCAAACTGACAATGTTGATTTAGCAATTAGTTTTTTTCATAAAGCTCTCGTTCTCGATTCACAAAACTCAGAATATTATATCCATCTAGGTCATTGTTATTGCCGAAGCAATAATTTAGATTTAGCAATTAGCTGTTACAAAAACGCTATAAAAAATCCCCCGGTACACCATCATGCCTATACGTCCTTAGTGAATTGCCTCGTAGCACAAAACAAGCAAGAAGAAGGCTTTTTTGTTATTCAAAATTTAATAAACTTAAATATTCCCTTATCTTACACAGAAAAACTAGGCTTAGTCCAGCTTATGGAAAAAATGGGTTGGTCAGAAGAAGCAAATACTTATCTTCAAAAACTACAACTTCATCCACCTATTAAAGGAACATATGACTCCGCGAAAGACTGGGCTGTTTCCTCTAGTCTAGAAATCAGCAACTATATAGAAATACATCCACCCCACTTAGTAGAGTTTCCCAATCCCCCGAAAACAATAGATCAAGACTTAGATCCTAGAGTAGCGATTCCCAATCAATTTGACTCTCCAAAAACCTTCGTTGTCATAGTACCCAAAGGACGATATTTTGCCTGGCATACTACTACAGGAGTTATCACTTCAGATGACAAGCTGTTGAATGATATTACTACTAATTTTTCAGATCCTCATAATCTACCTGTTTACAATATTGAAGGAACCGTAGCTGCTTTATCAGCGAATACAGGTAATAATTATTATCATTGGTTGTATGATATGCTACCTAGATTTGGACTGCTAGAAATGAGCGGTATAGATATAGACAGCATCGATATTTTTTTAGTCAGTGGATATTTTTTAAACGCTCAAAAAGAAACTCTGGAACTTTTAGGTATTCCCTCCCATAAAATTATAGACTCTGTGACTTATCCTCATATCAAAGCCGATAGGTTAATTGTTCCATCCTATGCAGGAATAGTCAACCATCCAACTAAATGGATAGTTGATTTTTTGAGGGATAAATTTTTGCCACTGGCTGATAATTCACAATCAGAGCATCCAGAAAGAATATATTTAACTCGGCGTAGTGCCACATCTCGTAAAATAATTAACGAAGATGAAGTGTTAAACCTTTTGCAAGAGTATGGGTTTACTAATATAGACCCTGCTAGTCTTTCTCTAGCTGAACTAGCTCCCCTGATGGCGAATGCTAAAGTTGTCATAGGTTATGGAGCAGGGAATGCTAACTTATTTTTATGCAGCCCCGGAACTAAAGTAATAGAACTTTTTTCCCCTTATTTCATAGGTCCCAATTACAGAATGATCTGTCATCATCTTGGTCTAGATTACTACTACTTGCTCGGCTCAGAAGGTATTATGTGTCCTTACTTACGCCAACTGATTTATTCAGGAGATGGTATGGTAGATAATTTGGTCAGTCTAGATGCCCTCAAACAATTGTTCAAGCTGGCTCGAGTCGAACCGAGGAGGAGAGAACTATGAGGTAAAAAATTAACTTAGGAATTTTATGCTCGCTTACTGATAGATGAGGAATAATTCAATGGCTAGGATTTTAATCGGAGGCTCAGGTGGGGCTCCATCTAACAACTTTATCCGCTCATTACGCGAATCCTCGCGTAACGATCATTTGATAGGGATGTCTTGCATTCCTTCAGATTTATTCTTAGCAGATACTGAAGAAAAGTATCTGGTTCCTTATGCAGTAGATCCGGAATATCCACAAGCAATACTGAGTCTATTGCAGAAGAGTAAACCCGACTTCTTACACCTACAAAATGATTTTGAGGTACTAGCTATCTCTCGCCTTCGAGAGCAAGTTGAAGCACTAGGAGTCAAGCTTTTTTTGCCGGCCTCAGATACGGTGGAAAACTGTGTAGATAAGTATGAATCCTACAAGATTTGGAGTCAAGCTGGGATTAAAGTGCCTGAAACTATCATGCTCCATACTCCAGAAGACCTAAAATGGGCATTTGAAAAATTTGGTCAGAAGGTTTGGGTGAGAGCCGTTACTGGAGGTGGCGGACGTTGGGCACTCCCAACGGATAACTTTGATTTTGGCAAGTTATGGATCGATCGTTTTCAAGGTTGGGGTGAATGTACAGCAGCAGCGTGCCTAACTTCCCAGAGCATTACTTGGCTATCCATTTGGTACGAGGGAGAACTGGTAGTAGCACAAACCAGGCGACGGAGAAGTTGGAACTTTGGCAACCGTACACTTTCTGGAGTCACTGGAATTACAGGGGTTGCGGAAACCTGTTCCGATACGATTGTAGACCAAGTGGCTCAAGATTCTATCTTAGCAATTGACCCGAAGCCACACGGAATATTTGGGGTAGACATGACCTACGACCAAGAAGGGTGGCCTAATCCTACGGAGATTAATATTGGTCGCTTCTTTACCACCCATTACTTTTTTACTAAAGCTGGGTTAAATATGCCAGAAATCTACTCTAATATTGCTCTAGATGGACAATTCCCCACTCTCGATCGTAAAATTAATCCACTACCGAATGGCTTGGTGTGGATCAGGGGTATGGATGTGGAACCTGTGATGACAACTGTTGAAGAAATGGAAAAAATGGAGCAATGCCAGCTTTGAATTTATTGGATGGAAAGACAGTTTTAGTGACTGGTGCTACTGGGTTCATTGGCACTCATCTAGTGCGTCGTCTGTCCCAGAATCCGGGTATTCATCTAGTGCTTCTCACCAGAAAACCTTTGACCCAAAGTCAATATGGCATAACTTCGGTAGCAGCAGCTCTCGACCAACTGACCCCAGAAACATGGCAAGCAGCAGGGATAAACGAAATCAATACGGTATTTCACCTGGGGGCATTCATTCCCAAAAGTAGTGATGCTATCAATTTGGTAGAACAGGTATACAGAGACAATCTTTTGGGAACCCGCAGTTTGCTAGAAAGTTTGCCAACTCCGCCTCAACAGATTGTTTTTGCTAGTACCATTGATGTATATGCTCCACTGCCTGACGGCGTAGCTTTGAGTGAATCTTCACCAGTTGAACCTGGTAGTTTGTATGGGGCATCTAAACTATTTTGCGAACTATTGATTCGCTCCTATGCTCGCCAGCGAGGTTGCAATTGCGCTATTTTGCGTTACGGTCATATATTCGGTCCGGGCGAAGGAGCTTATAAGAAGTTAATCCCGCAGACAATACAGCGATTGCTCCGAGATGAAGCTCCTATTTTGTATGGGGACGGGAGTGCAGAGCGGGATTTCTTGTATGTGGAAGATGCAGTTGAAGCAACTTTGCGAGCTGCTACTTCCGAGATTCAGGAACTCGGCCCCGTCAACATAGTGCGGGGAGGATCGAGCTCAATCCGCAGTATCACTGAAACCCTCATCCAACTTACTGGTTTTTCAGGGAGTATTCAATATTTAGCGGATAAGCCAAACGGACAGTCTTGGCGTTTTGACAGTATAAAGATGCAGGAACTTCTAGGAAAATGGAAACTTATTTCCCTAGAAGAGGGACTAAAAGAAGAAGTTAATTATTTTCGGAGTTATAGCCAATGAGCCATATTGATGAACAAACCAGAGTTGAACAAATATCAGATTGGTATTTACGGGACCAGCTTGATTTTGACAAGCGGTTAATTGGCTTCCGCTACCAAAGTCTCAAACCTCATCTGCAAGGTCCAGAAGGATTAGAACTCGGACCAGCAGAAGGCGAAATGACCCAATTTTTGTTACAAGACTTTGCCAGATTAACCTCAGTAGAAGGCTCCGGTGATCTGTTGGCAAATATTCCTGATGCTCCTAATTTACTAAAGGTACACGCACTATTCGAGGATTTTGAACCGGATAGCCAATTCAACACTATTGTTATGGAACATATACTGGAACATATAGACGAACCAGTGGCGTTATTGCAACGTGCCAAACAGTGGCTAGCTCCCGGAGGAAAAATTCTCGCAGGTGTACCAAACGGCAATTCTATTCATCGGCTTGTAGCTGTCAAAATGGGGCTGCTGAAACATTCTTGCGAACTCAATAAACGAGATTATGCCTTGGGGCATCGCCGAGTGTACACCCCTGAAACATTTAGGCAGGACTTAGAAGCGTCAGGTCTTTGTATTGCTGAAATGGGGGGTGTATTTTTCAAACCAGTTTCCAATCAGCAGATTCAGGAAAACTGGAACCAAGAGATGATTCAAGGTTTTTATGAATTAGGTAAGGATTTTCCAGAGTATGCGGCAGAATTGTATGCTGTTTGTGAACTGCCATGATTCAATTCGTTATTCTCGACTTAGACGGCCCAATTTTGGAGGGAAAATTTCGACATTATGCCTGTTATAGTCAAATTTTGACGGAACAAGGCTATACACCAATTAGCTTAGAAAGCTATTGGCAGATGAAGCGAGAGCAAGTGAATCGTAGAGGACAGTTAGCAGCGTCTGGAGCTGAATCAATTTATGAACAATTCTTACAGGCTTGGTTGGAATTAATTGAACAGCCACAATTTCTGAAATTAGATTGCCCACAACCGGGTATAATAGATAAGTTACAACAATGGCGCGATTCGGGACTTCAATTAATTTTGGTCACTCTGCGACGCTACCCAGAACGGCTTCATGCTCAACTGGTTGAATTACGGTTAGATACTCTTTTAGATTATGTATTGCCGTGCGATCATCAATTAGGAGCAAATGGCAAAGTAGCACAAGTTAAAAAAGTAGTTCCCCAGGTATCTGGTGAAAATTCTATTTGGATTGGCGATACTGAAGTAGATGTTGAAGCTGCCCGATTGTTGGGATGCCCCATCTGGGCTGTTACCTGCGGTCTTCGGACAGAATTATACTTAGCATCACTATCTCCTGATTTTTTAAGTTCTGACTTAGTAAGTATTAATTTGAGGTGTTTAGATGGGAATTGAGCAATGTCGCATTATTGAATTACCCAAAATTTCCGATCCTAGAGGAAACTTAACTTTTGTTGAGGCTAATAGACATATTCCCTTTGATATAAAGCGGGTTTACTATCTTTATGACGTTCCAGGGGGATCGGAACGGGCGGGTCACGGCCATAAGCAATTGCAGCAACTATTTATTGCTATGTCAGGGAGTTTTGACATACTCTTAGATGACGGGCACGAAAAAAAGAAGTATCATATGAACCGTTCTTATAACGGGTTATATGTTTGCCCTATGATATGGCGAGACCTTGATAATTTTTCATCAGGAGCGGTTTGCATGGTTTTGGCATCTGATTACTACGATGAGTCGGACTATTACCGTGAGTATCAAGATTTTATTGAAGCTGTAAATCAGAAGAAGTGAATATGACCTCACAAAAAATAATAAATTTCAGTACAGACTCAGTTTAAATATTTGACTAAGGAGTGAATGTCGATGCTTATTCCATTTCTGGATTTAAAAGCACCTTATCTCGAACTAAAGGAAGAATTCGATACTGTTTACCAGCAAGTAATGAACTCTGGCTGGTATCTGCTCGGACAAGAATTAGAAGCGTTTGAAGTGGAGTTTGCTGCCTATTGCGAAGCGAAATACTGTATAGGAGTGGGTAATGGTTTAGAAGCTTTACACTTAATCTTGAGAGCTATGGATATTGGTCCGGGTGATGAAGTGATCGTGCCAGCTCATACTTACATTGCTACCTGGCTGGCAGTTTCCTATGCCGGAGCTACGCCAGTTCCCGTCGAGCCAGACAAAAACACCTATAACATTGATCCAGCCCTAATCGAAGCTGCGATTACAGAACGCACCAAGGCAATTTTACCAGTGCATCTTTATGGTCAACCGGCTGACATGGACTCTATCAATCAAATTGCAGCAAAATATGGGTTGAAAGTCATTGAAGATGCGGCTCAAGCTCACGGCGCACGTTACAAAGGTCGTCGGGTTGGGAGTTTAGGAGATGCTGCGGGATTTAGTTTTTATCCTGGAAAGAACTTGGGCGCTTTTGGAGATGGGGGTGCAGTTGTAACCAACGATCATCAAATTGCAGATCGAGTAAAAATACTCCGCAACTATGGATCTAAGGTTAAGTACCACAACGAAGAAAAAGGATTCAACTCTCGGTTGGATGATGTGCAAGCAGCATGGCTGCGAGTCAAATTAGCGAAGCTAGACGAATGGAATGAACGGCGACGGTTGATAGCTAGTTTTTATCTTCAAGCTCTTGATGTTTGCCCCGGTTTGAGATTGCCTTATGTGCCAGAGTGGGCTGAACCTGTTTGGCATTTATTCGTTATCTGTCATCTCGATCGTACTGAATTGCAAAAGCATTTTTCCAATACAGGCATTGGCACTTTAATTCATTATCCAATTCCACCACACTTGCAGTCAGCTTATGCTGAACTAAATTTGCCACCCCGAAGTTTAATAGTATCGGAAATGTTAGCCAAGGAGGTACTCAGTATTCCTATAGGACCTCATTTATCAAAAGAGAGTGTTAATAAAGTTATTTCAGAGATGCAGTCATTCGTCAATTTATCTCACTAATCGAGTTTGGCGATCGGTTTTTTAGGGAAGCCACAGACTCCCGATGTATCGGGCATCAACAGCCTGTTTGCCTCATTCCTAAGTCGCAATACTTTTGCAAGAAAGAGCGTCCCATCCGGCTATTGAAAGCACTCGGCCCATAAGGTGTTTGCAGAGAGTTGAAATGCTGTTGTAAAATTTCGTCTTCTTCTGTGTACTGAAATTTTCCTTCGAGTCGATCGAGCATTTCCAGTACCAAGTCATTAATCTCCTCTGGCGTATTATCCACCACTTTAATGCCCCAGGAGTAAAGAAGTTTGCTGTTGAGGTTGAAAAAGAAGCGAGGCGCAAGTGCTTCTTCAAAGGTGAGATAGCGATTTTCAACTTCAGACCAAGCAAGCTTGGGGATGAATAAATCCTGACTTTGCACTGAGCGTGCTGAAATTGGCCACATATTTGTTAGAGCACAGGGAGTTCCAAAAAGACATGGAATACAATTTAATCCTGAATTAGTTCCGAGAAAAAATCGGCAAGAAGTACCCAGAAAAACATCCATCCAATCGCTTTTTGCCTTAGTGTGAGCATAGTCAATGACCTGTGACATAGATGGTAAGGGTTTCATACTTGGATCTCCCATGCGGATGACCCAGCCACCACGGGCTACAATCAATTTTACCGCTAATAAGTAAGTATTAATATCAGCACTCCGGTGTGTAATCAGTCCTTCTGCTCGAAAGCCATCTTCTCGGACGTGGAGACACACAAACCAGGCATTTTTAGGCACTCCGAGGTCTTGCAAACAGTTCCAGCCTTGTTCATAATCTGATGGTGATATGGTGAGCAGCGGCGGGTTTCCCTCTCTTTCCCACTGTTTCTGAACTGCTGAGAAGGCGTAACCGACATCTACTATCTGTCCTTGGGCAATTTTTACGTGGAAAAGGGTATATTCCAAGCACCGCATAGTCTTTGCTAATGGCAGCAAGCGCTCAATTAGATCGGGGTCGGTGATAATGTGGAGATAGCGCCGCCAGTAGTTGAGCAAACAGGGATTGATGACTTGTTCGGGAGGTGCTAAAAGAATTGTGTGGTATTCAGGTCGCCAGCCGAGAATGCCCATTTTTATATAAATATCTATATTGATTGCTAGGTGTCCGATCGCTCCCAACCAAGGCCAGTTTGTGAAATATTCCGGCGTTATGAAGCGAATACCCAAATTTCCGAGGGGATGCTTTTCAAGCTGGGAGTTATATATGTCGATCGCACGTTCGGTAGAGTTGATTGATTCGTGTAATTTACCGACATCGTAAAAATTCCAGCTCAACATCATATGAGCTTCTACTAGCTTGAGGTAAGCTGCTGTCCAATTTGGGTTTAGGGCGATCGCTCTTTGGTAAATCTCAATTGCTTCTCCTAACTTCCCTTGCTGTATGAGTAAGTTGCCAAGGTTGAAAAGTGCCTCTTGCTCTAAAGAGGGTGTGTTTTGTTGTTCCTTAGCCTCATCTATTTCAGCTTGATCTATCAGTAAGTTGACCAGGTTGAGATGTGCTTCTTCTAAGTCAAAGTTGAGGGCGATCGCTTTTTTATAGCTCTCAATAGCCTCTCTCCGTCGGTTTTGCTGTGTTAATATTTTCCCTAATTTGCAGTGAAGTTCAGCATTTTCTGGTGCGAGGTTAATGGCCTTGCGGGTTTTGGCGATCGCAACTTCAAGCTGCCGCTGTTTTGTCAGGATTTCTGCTAAATTGCGGTAGTCATCCTTGACTGATGGATTGAGATTAATAGCCTGACTGTAATAATTGTCTGCTTCATCCCACCGCTGCTGTTTTACCAAGGATTCCGCAGCTTGACAGTACAAGGCTGCTGCTTCTTCGGTACGGCCTTGTTTGCATAGGGCTGCCCCTAAGCTGCTGTAAAATTTATAAAAATCTGGGGAAAGCTCAATGGCGCGGCGGTAGGAGGCGATCGCATCTTCCCACCGACAGAGTTTTGCCAAGGCTTCCCCTAAATTGTAATAAGACCAAACCGAATTAGGGTTGAGTTGAATAGCGCGATCGTAGGAAGTAACTGCTTCATCCCACCGCTCAAGTTTAGCCAATGCTTCCCCCAAGTTGTGGTGAGACAAATAAAACTTGGGGTTGTGTTCGATCGCTTGGCGGTAAGAGGCGATCGCCTCCTCTAATTTACCTTCCTGTTTAAGTTTGTTGGCTGCCTGAAAATAGCTTGCTGTCATCATTTACCGAACTATCAATTTCTGTTGCTGGTAACGAACCTTTCATCAACCCATCTAGAATACAATGACAGATGCACAAATGAGTAATTTCAGCAAATCCATAGGCCATTGTCGGCACGAAAAAGTTAATGTCTCCTAATTGACGCAGAGGGTTATCGGGCTTAAAAGCTGAAAGGGTGATGACATAGCAGCCCATTTGAGCTGCTTGACGAGCACCTGCTAGGATGTTGGCAGACTGTCCCGAACTGCTAATGGCAAATACGATATCTCCCGATTGGGCAAAGGTGGCGATCGGTTTGCTAAAAACTTGTTCGTAGCCGAAGTCGTTGCTGATGCAGGTGAGGAGAGCGCCGTCATTGAAGGCGATCGCCGGAAAGCCTCCATTTCGCCAGTAATCGATCGCCTGGTGACTAGCTACGGCTGCACTGCCGCCATTGCCAATAAATATTACTTTTTTTTGCTGTTGGCTTTGTTGAGATACCAAAGCTGCCGCCTGACTAATTGCTTCGGCAAAGGAAAGAGGCTGAGATTTTTTGTCAGTCGCTTCAAAGTTTTCGCTTAAATTTGCAAGTTGGCGGAAGTAATCGGTGGCAAAGGGAATCTGTGAGGGAAAGGTTTGCATTTAATTTTTCAGCTTTGGTATTAGTTGATGAGTCATATCAATTCCGGTTGCACGGGAATGATAATAACGGAGGACACGGCATTGCCGTTTCCCTAGCCCGATTAATTGTAGGGACACTCCAAGAGCCCAATGGTGTCAAGTTAAGAGTAAAACCCTTAAGAAATCTCGTTTTTACCCTAGTCTAGATCCCCCTAAATCCCCCTTAAGAAGGGGGACTTTGAGTAGACTCCTGTCCCCCCCTTCTTAAGGGGGGCTAGGGCAGGGCTGTTTCATTCTTTGTAGGGGCGGTGCCAAGAGTGCCCGCCCCAATCTCACCAAACACATACAAAATCGTGGACGAAGAGGGTAGGCACGCACCATCCACTACCCCTACAAAACCATGATTTGTCTGAGAATGAAACCGCCCTGCCCCCAAGGGGGGGAAGGGGGACTTTGAGTAGACTCCTGTCCCCCCCTTCTTAAGGGGGGCTAGGGGGGATCGAAGTTTGATAGTTAAACAACAATCTCTGACTGAGTTTGAAGTTAAGTTGACACTAATGGACACTGCCGTATCCTGACTGTGGGTTATATTAATTCCGATACTAACGGATTTGATATCATGCCCGATGTTAAATTTTTAGTGCTGAACTCCTGCCAAGCTGCGGTTAGTTCATCAGAGGCGATCGCCTCGACAACTTGTGGCAGCATCCGAGGGATTTTAGGCACTAACAGCACTTGAGTCAATTCCTCAAAGGTAAATAGTTGGAAGGCTTGCCCCTCCGTTAAGGTTAATTGGCTAGTCGGTACTGTCAAGGGAATACCAAAAATATAGGTGGTGCAAGCGCGATCGGGTGCTTCCCATGTCAGCAGGTATTTGGGTTCGGGCGGTATCCAGCAAAGTTCTTCTTCGATTTCTCGTTTCATAGCTTGGGCTGGAGTTTCTCCATCATCAACAGTACCGCCGAACAGTCCCCAGTGATTCGGGGCTATAATCTCAGGTATGTTGTCTCGCAGTTGCAGTAACAGGCGAGATCCTTGGTAAAGGAATGCTTTTGCAACTAAAAGATTAACTTGAGCGGCGGTGTTTTGAACCATAAGTTTAGGTTTTTCCTAAATAGTCAAACCATGCTTTTGTGGCTTCCTGAATGGAATCAGGCGTCCAGACTGGTGCTTCTTTCCACAAGCTGATGTTTGCTAACATCTGGGCTACTCCTTCGGGGAAAGGAACTTTTGGTTCCCATCCTAAGAGAGTTTTAGCTTTGGTGATGTCTCCCCAAGTGCAGTCTGGTTCTCCGGGACGTTTGGGGATGTGGACGATAGGGCCGCCCAATAGTTCCACTAATGTTAGGACACTTTGAGGATTGCCGGAACCAATGTTGATAATTTCACCCGTTACATCCGATGCTGCTGCGGTGACAAAGGCTTCTACGACATCGCTGACGAAGGTGAAATCTCTGGTTTGGGTGCCGTCTCCGACAAGGGTGAAGGGTTTTCCTGCTAATTTTTGAGCTAAAAACACGCCGAAGACGGCACCGTAAGCCCCTGTAGTGCGCGATCGGGGCCCGTAGACGTTAAACAGTCGCAGGGAGAGGGCGGGGAGTTTGTAAACTTTGGCCCAGTGCATCACCATTTGCTCGCCTAAATACTTTGTCAAGCCGTAGGGATGTTCGGGAGCACAGGGATAGGTTTCAGGTGTGGGATATTGGTCTGGGATGCCGTAGCAGGTGGAGGATGCGGTGTAGACGAAGCGTTGAATTTGAGCGTGGCGGCAAGCGTCTAGCAGGCTAAAAGTGCCTTGAACATTGGAGTGGTAGTATTGGCTGGGGTTTTCGATCGACGGTACTAAGTCGGCCAGCCCTGCTAGGTGAAATACCCAGTCAATTCCTTCGAGGGTAGCGGGGGTGATGGTGGCTGCGTCTTGCTCGATAAAGGTAAATTTGTTATGGGTTTTGGCTTGTTCTAGGTTGGCGAGGCGGCCTACAATCAGGCTGTCGAGGCCTGTGACGCTGTGGCCGAGGGAAAGCAGGCGATCGCACAAGTGGCTGCCGATGAAGCCGGCGGCCCCTGTTACTAAGCAGTGTTTAGAATTAGTCAATGGCTATCTCCTTTCAAGTAAGGTTGACTCAAAATAAAATTGCTAGATTGAGAGGTAGAATATTCCTGTTGCATTTTTTGGCTGATATTCTTACCCGTATCATGAGTAAAAGGCATTAAAATGTCAATCCCCGGTGGCATATCTTGAGGTTTAACAATGGGAATGCAGCCAATGTTTTTGCCCTCCCTTTGGCTGTCTTCATCAATGAAACAACTTGGCGGATTTGACAGTTGACTTGATACCCAAATTCCTGATATTCCCGTACCAAAAATAGCATACTTCCGATTCTGGGTTGCTCTTTCAAACTCTTCTACTGTTTGTTTGAGCCAGTAAAAGTAGCCATCGGGTGTAAAAATTGAATCTGGCAAGGATTGTTTGGGGAGGGCGCGATCGCGCTTCAGTAGTAGAGTCAAGCAATTGTGTACCCAATCATAGCCATCAAGTTCTATCTGATAGCCCGTTTCCTGACAAAGCTTGATTAAGGCAGAATTAGTAAAATGTGACCAATGATCGATCACAGCAAAGTCAAAGGGAGTGCGATGAATATCTGGAACTTGTATGAGTAAAAAGCCCTCTTCAGTCAGGTAATTTCTTAACAGGTTGAGAAATTGAGCAGGTTCTGGGATATGCTCCAAACAATGCCACAAAACAATTAGGTTAAATTTTTCTCGTGGAACATTCTCCAAGGTTTCCGAAAAAAAATCAACTACTCCAGGAATTGCTAAAATTTCTTCTTTTGATTTGTCTCCCAAGTCAAAGGCAAATAACTGCCATTTATCCAAAAGTTGACTAGCTGACTTCAAAATAGCGCCATTCCCCGTACCGATATCGAGTAGGTTTCCCGATTTTGGTAACAACGAAATACATTGCTCTATCGCATGATAACTTCGGGCGCGCGGTGGGCTATCTTTGGGAAAAACAAGTTGTTCTTTTCCGCTTGAAACTTTGTAGGTTTCATAATTTTGATAAAGAGAGTTAATGAATGAAAGTTCTCTCTCGCTATGAGCTTTTTGCAGGTGGTGGCAGTTTTGACAGTAATAGATTTTGGCTGGTAGAGAACACAAGTCTGGTTCCGATGTTACCGAAGCTGGCTTAAAACCAATATCTCCCAATTCTGTTACCCGATCGGACCTGCAAAGATTGCACTTCATAAACTTAGCTCTCTACTTCAGTTGTCTATTGTTTGATTAAGTAAGCGCCGGGAACATTATTCCATTCAAATTTCTTGAGTTCAACGTGCTGTCCCTTGAAATATTCTTCTACTGCTTTACTTTCCCCAGACCATTCTAAGATGCCATATTCATCAAAGATTACAACTCCTCCTGGAACAACTAATGGATATAAATAATCTAAACCTACTTTGGTCGGTTCGTACATATCGATGTCGAAGTGCAATAATGAAATTCGCAAACCAGGGTTTTTTGCAACAAATTCTGGAATGGTTGCGGTTACATCTCCCACTACCAGTTCAATGCGTTTTTTCCAGCCCACAAAGCGGTCTGCATCAAATATGTCAATTACATCCAGTAATTCTTCATAGAATTTCTCTGGACTAAAACCGCCTTCTACCTTGTGAGACTGTTCGTAGTTAGGCCCGTCTTCAGGGCGTAAACCTGTGAATCCTTTAAAATTGTCAAAACCCCAAACTTTTTTAGTGCGATCGCCTATGTTACGCGCTTCCAGAAGATTAGCAAAAGTCATCAAACTCTGACCTCTAAACACCCCTAGCTCTACAATATCGCCCGGTAAATCAATAGTGCGACGAAATAGTTCGTAGTGAGCCAGAAACTTTTTAAGAACAGTACGCCTTGCGTAAATCGGAAAGCCATTGATAATTTCAAGAGGGGAAACTTTGTGGTTAGAAAATAGCTCTTCTAAACGACTTTCAATCTCTTGATCTTTGCTGTATTTTTTTGTGCCGTCAAATTTTTCTGCTTCACTCACTTTCAGCCACCTCATTTAATTAGTTTTATGGACTTCCCCAGACCAGGGATCGTAAAAAGATTTTGAACTTACAGTATTCGTGCTAAAAGCCCTCATGTCAATACTAAATCTGATAATATTATTTGAGGTATTGAGAGCTGATGCGTGAACAATGGTGGGTGTAAAAAATAGCACATCCCCTGGTGCCATTTGCGGTGAGTAGGCAGCGTAGGTTGACTCGTCAAAAAAAGCTCTACTTTCCCAAGCACCGCTGGAACCATGGGTTAAGTTGCCCAACTCTTGAGTCCCTTGGTAAAATGTCACCCCACCTACTTCCTCTGTGATTGGCGTTAAAGGAACCCAAGCAGTAATAAATCTTTCTATATGGGTACTATAAGCACTATCTTGATGGGGTGGTACTATAGTTTGGTCGGCACGAGGCACTTTAAATCGGAGCATGGGAGGATAGTGCAAAAAATATCTCGTTTCGCCGAAAACGTCTGCTACTAATTCTCGCAGACTTAGGGTAGCTAGAAAGTCGCGAATTTCGGCGGACAATCGAGTTTCTAAGTCAAACTCCCCCCTCAAAAAATGGCGTAAATCTTTTGGGAGTCCCATTGCTTCATACTCGGCAATACGATCGCTGTGATACCTATAGCTTTCCACCGATGTTACATCTTTTCCCCCAGACCATTCTTGGAAGCGATCGCGCAGGTTGTCAAGCCTTGCCGCTAGGTAATTCTGCATTTGGCGGATAACGGCTTGGTCTATAATCTTGTGGCAAACTAGATACCCTTTCTGAGACAGAATTTTAGAGTTAGAAGATTGATGTTGTTGATGTTGAGATTTGTCGATCATATAGTCACTGTTCCAATCATTCCATTCCTTTTAAAGATGCCAATTGAGCGTTATTGTAAGCCTCAGCGGTCTCAGAAACAACTGAACGACTCAGTTTTTCATAGTAGCCTGCTTTTAAAGAGGGGTTAAGGGGTGCTAGGGCATTTACTACCCGAATGTCGGAACTCCAGCGACAAACTAAACCTCGATTCTCTACACTACCATGCACTGTAGCCAGACTGAAAATTAGCGCCTCACCCACAGCCAGCGGCACTGGCTGCATATCTGCGGTGCAGGATGGATCTATTAGTTTAGGAGCATAGAGAAATCCTAACTGATGTTTGACAGAACCTTTGCTTACTTCAGGATTTTCTATCTGCGTGAGGGAAAAATCGGACTCTGGACGAATGTGAGAGCCTGATAAAACAGATAAAGCACTCTCCGGTGGAACATCAGTATAAGGCACTAAAACAGATAATTCAAATGGCGAGCAACCGTAATAAGTGTCCCGATGGTAGCCTATATTATCTTGGGTTTTGCCAGGTCGAGTAATTCGCAAGTGAGGCTTACTCTGAATGTTTAAATCTTGTCCCAAAAATGCTTTAAACAAATCAAGTTGAGCGGTTATGACTTTATGCGCCAACTTTTGAAACCAAAAAAATTGAGTTAGCTGGAACTGCAACTCTGTATGAGTTTTGTCATCACCAATAACTTCGTGATAATCTTCTAACGTGATGCGATCGCTTCCCGTTAGCCGTCGCAATTCGGCAAGTAGTGACGCACGAGCGGCATAGACTGGATCTGGATTTGGGAGTTGCACTACTATCCAGCCATATTGATAGAAATGGCGTTCTAGTTTTTCTATATTTATCTTGCTGCTAGTTAACTCAATCACCAAGAACCTCCATCAATAGGCATTACCGAACCAGTACAGAAAGAAGCTTTTTCGGAACATAACAGAACTACCCAATCACTGATTTCATCCAATTGAGCAAATCGTTTAATTGCCATACGCCGATCGAGATAGGTTGCCACCATCTCTGGTTTCTCCTGGGACATTTTATCCCAATGGCTACCTTCATGACTAATTGCTCCGGGCATCACGGATGTGATGACCACTCCGTCTGACGCTACTGTACACCCTAAGTTCCGGGTGTAAGCGTTTAGAGCGGCTTTGACAGCACAATAGGCAACTGCTCCTCGACTCAGATTAGCAGCAATTGAGGAAATATGCACTACTCGCCCCCATCGGCGTTGCTGCATGGGGGGAATCAGATAGCGGTTTAACTCTGCGGCAATTTCAAAGTTGAGCCGCCAAACTGAACGCCACTCGGTTACTGTGCAGAAGGGGTCTCTAATTGCTAAAGTTCCCCCTAAGTTGTGGACGATAATGTCAATCTGTTTGTTACCAGACTGGATTTCTTCGATAAGTTGGGTTGGTGCGCTATCGGGTACTAAGTCTTTAGCAATGCCCCAATGACCTTTAGCTTCACCCCCCATTTCCGCAACTAAGGAGATAATATCTGCTTCGGTGCGGGCAACAACTCCCACTTGTACTCCTTCCTTGGCTAAAGTTAGGGCGATTTCTCGGCCCAGACCTTGACTACCTCCAACTACTAAAGCTGATTTTCCTTCAATTCCTAAGTGCATAAGTGGCTCAATTTCTAAGGGCTTGGAGAAATTCCGTTACAGCATCATACTGATCGTAGTAGATAACGTAACGGCTTAATAAATCAATGTTCAAATCTGGCAACAATAAACTGTGACTAACTTTTTCGTATTCTCCCCTTAAATGGTAAATAGTTATTAGCCCATCCTCCCAAAACCAGACTTCGCGAACCCCTATTCTTTTATAGAACTCTAATTTATCAAGTCCACCGCTAGTCAATATTACTTCTATTACTAAGTCAGGATTTGGTTTTTTCGTCTCCAGATTGTAAGATTCATCGGGTTCTTTTCTACCTTGAGTTTCTTCACTGCCTAAAGTTGCACTACCTCTAATATAAAACCGGATACTTTTTTCTCTCATGTAAGCTTCTATCAGCGATCGCAATGTTCCGTTTGTCTCTTCGTGTTCTAAACTTAATGTCATAATTTCTAAAAATCCGTCTAAATAAAACAGTCTGACCCCTGGTACTTCTGCTAAGACCGTATCCAACGCCTCTAATTGCAACCAGCTTATTCCTAACAAAACGAGATGGTCTTCTAGTAAGGGTTCTTGTAATGCTAAGGTCATAGTTTATACTCCTTGTAACTTTTTATAACTTCAAGTTATCGTTAAGCTTACTTATCCTGTTCTTAACTCCTCTAATCTGTTTAGAATAGCATAATATCTTCACTTAAGGGCTTGTAAAAAGAAGTCGTTTAGTTTTGGATTTTCTGACTTTTGATAATACCCCCCCATAGGTGTATTAGATAAAGTTAAGACTGCTTGTATCATCTCCTCAAAATTTTCTATTTGGCTTCTGTCTTGAAGCACCATTTCTTCCAAGGCTGCGTGTAATTCACATCCAGCACCTAAAATCCGGTCATAGATTTCCAATCGCGACTCGGTTCTCTGGGGTAACATAAACAGACTAAATAGGATTATGCCCTCTAGTTGTGGCAATTCTGCCAAAACATCGTACAACATCATATAACATCGAGGCATCGCGTATTCAGTTGCACTGAGTTTATAGGCTAAATTATGTCGCGTGGCGTAGTCGCGAACTACCAAGTTTTGCACGCGGTGGGGGTAACTTACACCTCGCACTGGACGGCTGATAATGTAACCGCGATAACCTAATTTTTTATTCATTGAACCCCCCTGGTATTGTGAATTTCATCCCAATTTTTGAGGCTGGACGCACGGCGATAGGTGCAAAATATTCCCCCAGGCGTTTATCTGAGTAAGGTGTAAATAAACCTTTAAATCTAATATTCATAGACCATCTGGTTGTAGATTCTTCGTTGCGTCGATTGCCGTGCATAATAGTCGGAGTAAATAAAACGACATTGCCATAGGGAACTTCCAACCATTCAACTTCGGGTTCGATTGCTTGATAAAGGCTTTCTGTTCCTGTCTCGGCAAATTCATGGACTTTTTGGCGCCCTCTAGCATCAGCATCAGGGGGTAAAATAAACATACTTTTTGTCCGATAGCAATCTACTAATGGAATCCACAATACTACTTCAAATGGGGAACATTCCGAACCCCAACTATCAGAATGTAGGGGTAATAAAGAACTGTCATCACCGGGAAGTTGAATGCTTAAACCGATATTGCGCTGCATCACCAATTCGTTGCCGACAATGGTTTCTACTAGGGAACGAGCGCAGGAGAAATAGGCTTCTCGAAACCAAGGTTCTGCCATTAAACCTGATATGATTTGAAGACGGAAAGAGTTAAGTTTTTCTAGTGGTAATAAAGAGGCAATTTTATCTAAAAATTCTCCCGCATCTGTCGGAGTTGCCACTCCTAAAAAATTAGTGGCTAAATCTACTGTTTTGTTTCTGATTTTATCCAGAGTGGATGGATTTTCGCAGGGTTTGATTACATAGCCATTTTGAATAAAAGCAGCACTTAAGTCTGTTTCTGACTTTTGCATAAAGTTCATAATTTATTATGCCTATACCTAATATTTTGTGATAGTTAAAACCCTACTCAGCGATGAACCAATAGTAATCGCCTTGGTAGTCAAATTCTGCAAACAGTTTAACCCAATCATTGACGTGCATATAGGTCAAGGCTGTTAGGTTCCAGTTGAGCATTCTTTGTTTTTCTTCATCATTGTGCCACGCATCCACAATGATAAAGGCGTGTTGGCGGGTGACGCGCTGAATTTCTCTCAAGGCTTGTTTACAGTCTTCGAGGAGTAAGTTATGAACGGTGTTGATAGAGATAACTAAGTCAAAGGATTTATCGGGGTAGGGGAGTTCTTTGGCGTTACCGACTTGCAGATAGGGTTTGACTTCTTCTTTAGCGTTGGCGATCGCGTATTCGGAGATATCGATGCCGGCGATGGTGATGTTGGGCATAAGCTGTTTGAAGTCGTACAGCATGAACCCTTTACCACAGCCGACATCGAGGATGCTGGCACTATCTGGCAAGTTGTAGTAGTCGCGAAAGCGTTTTACGGTGTCTTGCCAGAAGCGGGGGTGATAGTTGTAGCCGCCGTATCCATAGAGGCGATCGCCGTCGAAAAACTCTTTGCCAAATTGGCGGGCGATCGCCCGGTGTTGTTCGGTAATTAGTTTGGCGCGATCGTCTATGGGACGCTTGCTACGGGGGTACAAATCTAATAGATTTATTTCTTTGCCCATGCTTCCTCACTATGACCAAATCAAGTCTTTAATTTTGGCATATTTTCAAGATTTTGTACATATTCACCGCCGTGCGCTGTTACAGCAAACTTGCCTAAAAAAGACTCGCCAAGTTCCTCAAAGGAATAGGCGGCATCTGTTTTTTTCTGATAAACTCTTGGCACACCGTAATAATCTATGCGATTGCGAACATTAAGGCGAGCCACTTCTACAAACCCAATTTGATTCAACAGTTTATCGTAGTTAATTGAATGCCGACCTGGTTTTAGTTTTGAGCTGTCGCGAATGTAGAAATATCCCCCTTGACTCAACACTCTAGAGGCATGAGACATCAACCACAAAATTCCGGAAAAACTGACTTCATTTAGAACCCATGTTGCTGTGATTAGGTCAATAGATTTATCCTGAATCAACGGAACAAACCAGGAAGGGCAATGCTTGATTTTGTATTTGCTATTATTGTTGAGTTCTTTCGACATTGCGTCATAAGTAACCTCAAAGTTTTCCAATTCCACTAGGTCTAGATAAGCGCCTGGAGCTGGAGATATAAACCTGAGAAAGTGTCGCTGAACTGCATAACTCTTCGGACTTGCCTCCAGAGCATAAAATTCTGAATTCAACCCTTTTAAGCTATAGAGTGCATGGCTTCCCAAACCAGAGCCAATATCAAGATGCTTGATTGAATTTGTTAAATCTTTGCAATTCTTCCTAATAAAACAGTAGTCTTGTGTCCTGCCTAGAGCATGACAACCAATGTAAGTTTTCAAGTCGGAAGCTAGAGGTGTAGGACTCAATTTTGAAAAAGGAAAAAAGTGTTTGCAAAAATTATCCAGTTGTTCTTCATAGTACCCCTTCATTTGTTCGTAGTCGCTTGTCAGAACTTCATCAGGTGTTGCGTACTCTTCATAAAACATGGATAGATACAGCAGAATTGAAAGGCTATCTATCGTAGTGTAAAGTTCAGGATGACGATCGCCATCAACCCATTCAAATGGATGACCTAGCCTGTGAGATTTATCTCCGTAGAGCCAGCCTTGTCGCGCTAATGCCTTATTCAAGGATTGTAAGATGTCGTTCATTCTGGGTTACTCATTATTTTTGAATTGTTTTTCATTTTACTATGTTCAGTGTCATGTTTTCTCGTCACAACTAAGATAGTTTATTAATCTATCTTTTCATGAACAAAGAACGCTTGGCTATGCCAAGCATAATATAAAATTCAGGACTGTGAAACCTATTTTGCTCTTATTTTCGTGTTATAACGGGTACAATATCAACTTCGCCCCCTAGCACAACCACTGAAGTATAGCGTTATTCTGAACCAACAGCTCCCAACTCGATCAACTGCTCATAGCTGTACCAAGGAAGTTTAGGATAATTAGCATTTTCCCCAGCAGTAACCGGACGGAAATCGTGTTTTATAGCATGAGTAAGTGTGAATTCAATAGTAATGCGATCTTGGGTTATTGGAGATACACCTCGGTGTTTTAGTTCTGTATTTTTGAAAAGCAGCCAAGTCCCTGAAGAACCTTTAATTGGTAGTGTAGAGCCATCTTTAAGAGCCAACTCTGTAGTCCCTATTTCTAGGCTGGCTCCAGTGAGATAAACCATAATCTTGTAAATTGCTGGATGAAAACCATCATTATGCCAAGAATTCAGAATCATTTCAGGTGCGCCTTTATATGCTTTCCAACAACGAATTTGGATAACACACCAGGGCGTTCCTATGCACTCTGTCACTGGTTGAGCTAAGATTTTCAGGATTGGAATCAATTTCTTTAAATGCTGTTTTTCCAACTTGTAATAAAGATTCCACGCATTTATTTCCTTTTCGTAAGGCTTGAGTGTGTAATTATAAACATAACCAGGAACAAAGTCATCTTGAGAAAAATTCATTGTGGGGCATTCTTCTAGTACCTCTATGAAATTTGCAACATCGGCTTCTGGCAATAATCCTTGTTTAAACCCAAGTTCAACAAATTCTGGATTAACTTTTTCTGAGCCCGAAATTGACGTAATAACATACTTAGACCAGATATCCCACATCAAACGAGAATGACCTTCTACCAAGCTAGGGTTAGCGACCGCTGCTTTTTGATAGCTTTGAATTGCTTCTTGCAAGCGCCCCTGCTGTAAAAATGTATTGCCCAAGCTAAAATGAGCTTCCGCACAGTCAGGCATAAATAACAGAGCCTGTTGATAGCTTTGAATTGCTTCTTCTATGCGTCCTTGAGTTAAAAGTGCGTTACCAAGACTATAGTGAGACCAAGCCCAATTGGGTAAATTAACAATTACCCGTTCTTCAAAAGATTCATCCAGCTTACTTGAAGATGACAATCCATTGCTTGAACGAGAGTGACTATTGAAACTAACAGCATCTTCAATGAGTCCCAAGAAATCTTGCTGGCTCAAACCTTGATTGTCTAAGGTGTTATGTGGGTTCAAATAATTAGTGTCTTTCTCAGCCCAGCAGTATGTACTGTAATCTCTCAACCCAAAGCCTATATCAGGAATATCTGCACAGTCTTTTAAAATTGTTTCTTGGTCAAAAGTCTTCACTCGGAAGCCTGTCAAACGCAGCAGTGCTTCTAGTTCTTTTCGACTCCAAGCATTGTGATGACCCCAATGGATATTTTTCTCCGTTTTCAGAACTATTTGTCGCAGCACAGAACTAATTTGGGAAGGAGTGCAATTGGCAATCAATTTCTGATAAAACTCAACGGGCATCGCGGGGGGGCCGAAATATACGCCCTCACTGTCTAAGTTAACCCGCCCTGAATACACATCGCCATATTCATCATTCCAAAAACAGCAGAATATACAAGCAGCTCTGTAATCTAAACAGTCAACCATCTTGCGATTTTTCCATGTTGGTACGAATATACCGTAATTCCACGCATCGTAATCAAAAAAGCTCTCATCTCTGCGTCTCCAGTAATCCAAACTTCTATCGAAGTCAGGAATCTTGATAATAAAACGACCATTATCCTTGAGTACCCTGTAGGTTTCGCTGAATACTCTAAAAATAGTAGGGTTGTCTATATGTTCTAGAGCGTGGGATGTGTACACAGTATCCAAGCTAGAACTTTCTACTGGAAAAACGCAACTGGGACTAAGGTGATATGGATGAGGATTGAAAATACTGGTCACTTCTTCTAGATTAACCCAACCTAGTTTGACAAAGTGAGATCCACCGCCTATGTTTAATGCGTTGGGCTTCTGCAACGCTTGGACTGTTGTCCCACGCTGACAAATTTCGATCGCCTCTTTGTGCTTGCCTTGGGATAAAAGTAAATTGCCCAACTTGAAGTAGGCTTCTATTAAACTGGGCTTGATAGTGAGCGCTTGCTGACTTTGAATTGCCGCTTGCAGGTTAATTGCCTGTTCATATCTTATAGCTGCCTGGTCTAGATCGCCCTGATTTTCAAGAACTGTTCCCAGATAAAAATATGCTTCTGCCCAGTCTGGTTTAAAGGCGATCGCTTGTTGGAGACAATCGGCTGCTACATCCAATCTGCTTTGCTGCTGACACATTTCAATCAGTCGCAGGTAAGTTTCTATGGCTTCATCAAGTTTACCCTGCTGTCCCAGTGAAATGACTCGCCTGTGTCCTTCGGTCAAGTCAAAGATATGGTAACTTGCCTTTTGATGACTTTTAATTGCAGAAGTATCAAATTTTTTGTCTTGTTTGCCTGTAACTATCTTGCGGTGTACTTCTGCTAAGTTATCTTGAACGGGGCTAGCTTTTGGAAAACTATTAATTGTTGCTTCATCGAGCTTGTAATCCTGTCCAAATCCTTTGCCCCACTGAGAGTGTGCTTCGGCTAAGTTTTGATTAAAAGCAATCCCTAGTAGACTAATCTGAATTTCTTCTTTCAGCTTGGGCTGCACTCGGAGGAAGTTTGCTAGTTCACCCTTTATATCTGCCCATTTAGGCTCCAAAGCAATTGCTTTTTGTCCGCAGGCAATTGCTAAATCTACCCGACCTTTCTGATAATACATTAGACCGATATTCCAGTAAACTCCTGCTAGTTCTGGATTGAGATCAACTGCTTTTTTATAGCTAGAGATTGCCTCTCCTAGCTTTTGTTGCCGATAAAACAAATTTCCTAGTTTTGCATGAATTTCTGGAAGACTAGGGTTGATTTCTAATGCTTTTGAATACACACGAAGAGCATCTTCAAGATTTCCCTGCTCGTAATAGGTATCACCCATTTCTTGCAAGGATTTAACATCTTGATTGCTTAAATTTTGAATTGGATTCTTTGTATCGCTGTTCATAATTAAAAACCTCTTATTTCTCTCTATTAACTAAATTCTTTGAGGTCAGCACATTTATTTTTACTGTCCAGCAAATGAGCATATTTGCGTAAAAATTGTTGACCCATTCTACTGCCTGTTCTATAAATTCCGTAGCTTTCAGACACCAAATTGATTGTTTTTTGTAATTTTTTATCCTCTTCTGTGTATTTAATTGTCCCATCTAGTCGATCCAGCATTTCCAAAACTAGGTCATTGATTTCTTCGGGTGTATTATCTATGACCCTGATGCTCATTGAAGGCTTGAGATATTCAAGGTGATAACCAATGGGAGGCGAGATTTGTTCTGCGAAGGTTAAATAACGGTTTTCACTTTCAGACCAGTAAAGTTTGGGGATGAAGATATCATTGCCAAAATACGGCGGAGTTGATAAGGGGGCCCAATTTGTTAAAACACAGGGTACTCCAAAAGTAGGAGGTACTAGGTACGGTCCTGATGTCGTTCCAAGTAAGAAGCGACATTGAGACCAAAGAACAACATCCATCCAATCACTTTTTAAGTCACTGTGAACATAGTCAATCACCTGCCTGATAGCAGGTAATGGTGTCATTGTTGAGTCGCCCATGCGTATCACCCACCCGCCCTGCGCGATAATAGATTCAATTGCTAATGAATATGTCATAATATCTGCATTACGGATACTCTTTATAGGATTGCATCGTTCGTACAGGCCAGCTTCTCGAACGTGCAAACAAACAAACCACGCATCAGTTGGTACACCTAGTTTTCGCAAGTATTCTCTTCCCTTCTCTTGGTCAGAAGCTGACAAAGCAAGTAGCGGGGGTCTATTTTCCGCTTCCCATTGTTTTTGAGCTGTTGCTGCCGCAGTAGCATAAAAAATGTTTTTGCCATTGGCTAACGTCACCATTGCATTTCGTTCTTCCGAATAACTAACTAAAGAACTTTGTGATGGATCTGAGACAATGGGGCAGTAAAAACTCCAATAGTTTAACATACACCAATTAGCTATATAATGGTGAGGAGGGGCAAAAATTTTATACTGGTTTTCTACTGGTAGCCAACCCAAAATGTGCATTTTGATGCGAGAGTCCAAAAAAGCTGTGTGACCTATAGCTCGAGTAAAATCATATCCGAAAAAGTGGGTCTTGTTATCAGCCATTTGATGGGCATCAGCTAAATTTTGTTGAATTTTTGTACACCTGTTCCAAAAGTTCAGTGCTTCCTCTAAATAACCAGCTAGATGCAGCCAATTGCCTGCTGTGTAGTATCCTTCAATCCAATCCGATCGCAGGGAGAGGGCTTGTTCGTAAATCTGAAGTACGCCTTCTAAATGCTGTGGGTTGTCTAATAAACAGTATCCCAAGCTGAAGTATGAGTCTTTCTCCCAGTTGGGATTGAGCGTAAGTGCCTTGCGATGGCAAGCTAGAGCATCCCTATAGTTGCCTTGCAGTAAAAAGGTATTTCCGAGCCTAAAGTGTAGTTCTGCCCAGTTTGGTTCAAGGTTAAGTGCCTGTTCGTAGCTCTCCCTTGCCTCATCAAATTGGCTTTGCTCTAAAAGGGAGTTTCCCAGCCGGAAGCGTGCTTCGGCTGAATGCGAATCAAGGGTAATTGCCTGTTTATAACTCTCAATAGCCGGCTCCAGCTTATACTGCTGAAACAAAGCATTTCCCAGGCTCAGATGTGCTTGTACCCAGTTTGGTTTGGTGGCGATCGCCTGCTGATAACTTTCAATAGCTTCATCAATTTTACCCTTGTCCAAAAGCGCATTTCCCAATCTGTGATGAGCCTCTGCCAAGTTGCGAGAAATGGCGATCGCCTGCCGATAACTTTCTATTGCCCCATCAATTTTACCCTGCTGGGTCAGAACCGATCCTTGCTGTACCAGTGCTTCTTCCAAATTTTCATAATTATACACATTGGGGTTTAATTCAATTGCACGGCGATAGGCAGAGACTGCCTCTTTTAGACAGAATGAGACAACTGAGAATATTAATTGAGAGGTAAATTCTGGTGCTTGCCGGAATGTGCCGAGAATTTGGTTGCGGGTTATACCATCACTGAAATGCTGAAGCCAATGCTTTTTGCCAAATTGATCGGCGTCGCGTTTCAAATAAGTACGATAAACTTCTTCAATAAAAGCTTCATTATCTAGTTGAGTTGTTGCTTGTAAGAATTCTTCATCGTTAAGATAATAGAGATTTGAACAGTTCCAATCATTTCCTTTTGAAAGGATTTCTTCTAAACGGTGATAACAGCCTATAGTTTCTAAGTTTATTTGCAGAGATAGTTGATGTAAGGCTTTACCCAAGCTGTTATAAAATACATAAGAATTTGGGGAAATATCGATATTTGTGGAAAGATCGATGGCGCGATGATATTGAATAATAGCCACATCCAGTTGACCATTTTTCGCTAAAACTTCTCCCATCTTGTGGTGAGAACAAGCAGAATTTGGATCTATTTCAATGGCTCGACTATAGTGAGCCAAAGCATCATCCCATCGTTCCAACCTAGCAAAAACCTCTGCTAGGTTGTGGTGAGACCAATGAAATTTGGGATTTTGCTCAATGGCTTTCAGGTAGGAGGCGATCGCTTCCTCTAGTTTTCCTTCATGTTTAAGTTGGTTAGCAACCTGAAAATAGCTCACAGTTTTTTCCTTTTTTTCTGACAGCATTAACAATCCCCTCAATTGAGTGAGTAATTTTAATTTTTATTTAGCAGGCCATCCAAACCTTTTGATAAGTCTTTCTGGAATCATGCTAGAAGCTTTTTCAGCTTGTTCTGGTGTGAATACTTCCCGCCACTCATCAATTTGCCCTTTTCGATTATGTGTGTCCGCCTTAAATTCGGGAGGGGGCGGAAAAGTAAATCGTGATTTTTCTATTTCATAAAAATTCAAAATAGACTCGAAAAAACTCTCTGGATCTGTTGCTAAATCCTCGTTTCTAGTAAATAATATCTTAGGATAAAACAAGGGATCTTCTTCAGCATCTAGCCAACCTTCTATCCATTTGATTATGCCCGGCAGACACCAATTCTCTATCTGCCAAGTAATTTGATCTGTCAAAGACATTGAAAAATATTTTATTGGAAAGGAATAACCCACGGCAAAATTAGGAGATTGTTTCCACAATTTTCCCCAATAGTATATCATTGATAGCATTGTCTGACGTGGATCTCGGACATTAACAACCAATCGGTCTATATACAAACTTAAGAGTAAAAGGTTAAATGTAGAAGCTAAAACATGACCTGTAATAATACAATCTTTGAATCTGTGATTTTCTAATGAAGTTTGCACTAAATATTGTCCAATTGTGTTATACCCGCCAACGGTTGGATCTGACGCAAAAGGTATAGATAATCCTCGGCTCAAAGCATAGTTAGTATAAACACTTCCCGATCTTTGTAAGGGGAAAAAACACATTCCTCCTGTATTTCCTTGAGCGCGCAATTCTGCAAATTTAATTTGGTTCGATTGATAATAGCAGCGAAGAGCATCGTCACTTTTTTCTTCACCAAAAAATATATCTCCCAGTCTGTAGTAAGCATCTGCTGAATTTGGCTCAATTTCAAGAGCTCGCTGGCAGCAGCTAAATGCTTGGTCTACTTTACCTTCGCGCCGCAATGCCATTCCTAACTGGAGGTGAGCTCGTATTGAATCTGGTTGGGCATGAACGGCTCGTTCATAGCTATTAGAGGCTTCTTCAATCTGGTTTTGCTCTAGGAGGATGTTGCCTAACTGCAAGTATAATTCAGAGTCAGGTTTAATCGCGATCGCATTTTGATAAATATCAACTATCCCTGATACCAACTTGCTGTTTATTTCCTTGACGCACACATAGCTTTGATAAGCTTCGGCAAATTTTCTAACGTCAACCAATAGCTTGATTAACGGTAAATATAGTTCCACGAACTGGGGGTTTATAGTTAGGTAATTTTTATAATTGGCAATTACTTCTTCAGAAAAATTAGGTTGAATTTTCAGCGCCTGCTCATAAGTTTTAAAAGCTTCCTTAAACTTTTCTTGAGCTAAGAGTATGTTGCCTAGATTAATGTGCAATTGGGCTAACTCTGACTGGTTAGTCATCTTTTCTTGATAGATGTCAAGAGCCCTTTGATAACTAGCTATTGCCCGCTCCAATTTTCCTTGCTGCGATAGTGTACTACCAAGTTGCCAGTGACCCTCGGCCCAGTCTGGTTTGAGAGTGAGGGCTTGTTGGTAACTTTCTATGGCTTCAACCTGTTGTCCCTGTTGCCACAAAGCACTACCAAGTTGCCAGTGACCCTCGGCCCAGTCTGGTTTGAGAGTGAGGGCTTGTTGGTAACTTTTTATTGATTCAACCTGTTGTCCCTGTTGCCACAAAGCACTACCAAGTTGCCAGTGCGCCTCGGCCCAGTCTGGTTTGAGAGTAAGGGCTTGTTGGTAACTTTCTATGGCTTCAACCTGTTGTCCTTGCTCTAGCAAAGCATTTCCTAACTGTAGGCGACCCTCGGCCCAGTCTGGTTTGAGAGTGAGGGCTTGTTGGTAACTTTCTATGGCTTCAACCTGTTGTCCTTGCTCTAGCAAAGCATTTCCTAACTGCCAGTGCGCGTCTGCCCAGTCTGGTTTGAGAGTAAGGGCTTGTTGGTAACTTTCTATGGCTTCAACCTGTTGTCCTTGCTCTAGCAAAGCATTTCCTAACTGTAGGCGACCCTCGGCCCAGTCTGGTTTGAGAGTGAGGGCTTGTTGGTAACTTTTTATGGCTGCCTCTTGTTGTCCCTGTTGCCACAAAGCACTACCAAGTTGCCAGTGACCCTCGGCCCAGTCTGGTTTGAGAGTGAGGGCTTGTTGGTAACTTTCTACTGCTTTTTCTAACTTACTTTGAGAGTAATACACTTCACCTAGTTTGTTATAAGCTTGGATACGAAAGGCTAACTCTAATTGGATAGCAGTCGCCTTTTGATATATTGATATTGCTTCATCCAGATTCCCCTGTTGCTTCAAAAGATTGGCAAACTCCCACCATGTTCCCCAGGGAGGTGATTGAATTAGAAAAATTTGCGAATTTTGCAACACCGTTGGATTAAGTACGAGAACTCGCTGATATGCCTCTAGAGCTTCCTTCTCTCGATCGACTTTTGCGTAGGCATTCCCCAACTCCCACCGCATTTCCCATTTTTCGGGTTGCAATTCCACTAATGCTTGATATGCAGGAATGTAGCTTTGATTGAGATTAATTACTTTTTGATAAGCGGCGAGCGCCCCTTCTATCTGATTCTGCTGTGCCAGAACTTGTGCCAATTGCCACCACAGTTCCCAGGAATCTGGCTGTAACCTTAGCAAATTTTGATAAGCTTCTACTGAACCAGGATTTAGTTCTATGGTACGCCGATACATCGCTATCACCTTCGCCAAATCCAACTCAGTTCGCCGTTGCAAGGCTTTCCCCAAACTGTGCTGAATTTCCAACTCTTCTGGCTCTAATTCTAAAGCTTTTTGATAGCAAGCGATCGCCTCATCCAACCGACCCACTTTTTCCCAAGCTTCCCCTAAACTGTAATGAACCCAAGGTGAAGATGAGTTTAGTTCGATCGCACTCTGATAGGCATTGACAGCTTCTTCCCAACGGCCAAGCTTAGCCAAAGCATCCCCCAAGTTGTGGTAAGACCAATAAAAACTTGGGTTTTCCTCGATAGCTTGACGATAGGAGGCAATCGCTTCCTCCCATCTTCCTTCTAGCTTCAGTTTGTTTGCCGTATCAAAATAGCTTACTGTCATTTTTCATCCTTCAGATATGCAGCCGACCTCTTACTCTTTATGGATATACACTAACGGCTCCTGCTCGATCGCAGACCAGTTACTTTCAACCCACTCTATCACTTCTTGCACCCCTTGTTCAAAGGAGACTTGAGGCTGCCAGCAAAGTTCCCGTTCGGCCCTTGAACAGTCTAGCAGATATTGGGAATCCTGCCCCAATCGCTCACCTACAACCTGAACGCATTTTTCAAAATCATACCCCATGCCAGCACAAACCTGACCTACAATATCAGCAATTGTGCGATCGCTCGGAACGGTAAAGTGATAAGTTCCTGGGTTCCCTTGCTTCAAAGCCAACAATAAACCCTGGACAACATCTCGGACATGAATAAAGGACTTAACCGAGGTTCCTCCCCCATGCAGTTCAATGGTTTTACCCATTTTTAGGTAAATTGCTGTTCTCGGAATAATCTTAAACAGTTGTTGATGCCTGCCGTACACATTTGTCGATCGGATAATAATCGCCGGAAACCCAAAGTTCTTGCTGATGCTATTCAGGTACATATCCGCGGCTGCTTTAGAAACAGCATAGGGCGTACTGGGGTTGAACAGCGTCTCTTCCGTTACTTTATCGGCACAACTGCCAAATATTTCGGCTGAAGAAATGTGAACGTAGGACTTGAGATAATCCCGACTTCTAAGCTGGTTGCACAACTTTACCACAGCCGTCGTATTAATGTCAAAATACTCAACCGGGCTGTAGTTGCTTAACCCCACCTCGCTCAAAGCAGCCACATTAATTACTACTTCCGGCTTGGTTGCGTCTAGCAGTTCTATCAGGCGATCGAATTCCCTGACACTATTAATTTGGTGGAAAGTAAAATCAGGATTTTTCCGTTTTTTGTAAGGCAGGAAAAAGTCTTTATATTCTGGCGATCTACTAACACCAATTACTTTATTATCGGGATCGTCCAACAAAGCATCTACAATGTGACAACCCGTAAAGCAATTACTGCCAATTACAACGTAAGTGGTTTTACTCATTTCATCTCTCCTTTTAGATAGAACGATCGCACGCACTCGATCATATAATCAATTTCATCTGAGGTGAGATGTTGATGAGCTGGTAAAGTGATCGATACCTGCGAATCTTTCTCTGCTACTGGAAAGTCACCTTTTTTATAGCCCAAATGAGCAGCCGCTTTTTGCAAATGAACGGGAATCGGATAATGAATCTTAGCTTCTACTCCATTTTCCTGCAAATAAGTCAGTAGCTCATCTCGATGTTCCACCCGTAAAATGTAGAGGTGGTAAACGTGCTTGACATTAGCTGGACGGTGGGGAATGTGAATGAACTCCCCTAAATCTGCAAAGGCTTCATCTAGCCTTTTCGCATTAGCAATTCTGGTATTAGTAATAAACTCAGTTTGGTCTATTAACCGATTGCCAATCACGGCTTGTAGTGAGTCCAAACGAGAATTGTGACCGAAAATTGCCACTTCGTCGCGGTTAATTAAACCGTGATTGCGGAACAATCGCAAATTTTCGTACAACTCTTGCGATCGCGTCACAATTATCCCACTATCACCCCAAACATTCAAATTCTTTAACGGATGCAGCGAAAAAGCCGCCGCTTGTCCCCAACTACCCACATACTTGCCATCTCGACTAGCTGTAATTGACTGACAAGCATCTTCAATAACCAGCAAATTATGTTTTTCTGCAATCTGCATAATCGCAGGCATATCTGCCACATTACCAGTGTAGTGGACTGGTAAAATCGCCTTGGTTCGGGGAGTAATCGCCGCCTCAATTAAGTTAACATCAATCGTATAACCTTCATCATTATCCACAAATACAGGAGTTGCCCCCGTCATCGCGATCGCGCCCACCGTAGCAATGAAAGTATTGGTTGTGGTAATTACCTCATCGCCAGGGCCAATCCCCAGCATTTTCATCGGTAAAATCAGAGCATCAGTACCCGAATTCACCCCAACCGCGTAAGGCATTTGGCAAAATTCAGCAAACCGACGTTCAAACTCAGTCACAGGAACTCCCAGCGTAAAATCGCCGCTCAACACCAATTCCCGCACGTCCGCCAGATAATCATCAACATTCGCAAACTGCCGATCGAGGTAAGAAAACTTGACTTGCATTCTCTGTTTTGTTAACATATTTACCCTTCAATTACTACCATAAAACGCTTGAATACTGTCGCAAACACGCTCTAACTGATCCTCTGTTAACCCCTGATTTACTGGCAGACTTAAAATTAGATTAGCCTGTCGTTCAGTCACGGGAAAACTATCCTCTCCATATCCTAACTCTTTTCCGACTGTGGAGAAGTGAATAGGAACTGGATAGTGAACTGATGTACCTATTCCCCTTTCTCCCAGAAATTGCCGCAGTTCTTCACGGCGTTCTGCTTGAATAACAAAAGTGTGGTAAGCGCACTTTTCATGTTCTTTTTCCAACGGCAATTTCACCTGCTCAATTCCTGCTAGTCTAGCCTGATAATAACAGGCATTTTGGCGGCGCTGTTGGGTCCAAGCTTCGAGATAGCGTAATTTTACCAGTAAAATTGCAGCTTGCATCGTGTCTAGGCGAGAATTATGCGACCACATCACACAGTCATCGCGGGTGCGAAGACCAATATTCCGCATAATTTTCAACTTGTCATACAGTTCAGGATCGTTTGTGGTGAGAACTCCGCCATCGCCGCAAGCATTTAAAGTTTTCAGCGGATGCAAACTAAACCCAGCAATTGTACCAAATGAACCGACTCGCCGACCTTTATATTCAGCCAAGACTGCTTGAGCCGCATCTTCCACCACATATAATCCTTTCTCTTTTGCCAATTCTAAAATAGGCTCCATGTCGCAGGGACGGCCTGTGAGGTGAACTGGTAAAATAGCTTTAGTTTTAGAAGTAATAGCTGCCGCAATTTTATCGGGATCGATATTATAATCATCCCGCACATCCACAAAGACCGGTTTAGCTCCTAGAACTCTAATACAGGTTGCTGAAGCAATAAAGGAATTAGGTGCTGTAATTACTTCATCACCACTGCGGATTCCCAAAGCTTTAAGGGCAAAAATTAAGGCATCCGTACCTGAGTTAACGCCAACAGCATAGCGGACACCGCACATTTCTGCAAATTGACGCTCAAATTCCGATACTTGTTCACCTAAAATAAACTGCCCGCTGTCTAGCACTTCGCTAATAGCTGCCAAGATTTCGGACTTGATTAGTGCGTGTTGTTGGGCTAAATCAACGTAAGGGATTCGCTCTACCTGGGATTGAGAATTGATAATTGGAGCCTGGAGCATTGTCATTTTTAATAAGTTTTAATTGGGTGAGTATTAAAACGGCCCTGTGAATGTTTTATCTGGAACATCCAGGGGAGTTTCCCGCAGAATTCCCAATTCGGTTTCTGTTTGTACGACCAAACCCATCATCGTGCGGGCAGTATTTACAATGTCAACAGCGCGGGGGTAGTAATCGTTGGCGATCGCGGGACTTGACGGCGCGTACACATCAGGGAGAGCTATCCGTTTGGGACTGCATTTAAGAAAATGATAAGCTTCTTCTGCCACAATTGCTAGGATTTCGCTGGCAAAACCCAAGGTTCGCCAAGCTGCATCGGCTGCAATCAGTCTCCCGGTTTTGCGTACAGATTCCAAAATAGTTTCGGTATCTAAGGGTTTGAGCGATCGCACATCCACGATTTCTGCTTCGATCCCGTCTCGCGACAACAACTCAGCAGCCCGCAACGCTTCCAGCGTCATGTAAGAAGTTGAAACAATCGTTACATCCTGACCTTCTCGGATTTTCCGAGCTTTGCCAAGTGGGACGCGGTACATTTCCTCTGGTACTGGGCCAAAAATTTGGTGCAGCCAGCGATGTTCAAAAAATATGACAGGGTTGTTGTCTTCGATCGCGGCAATCAGCAAGCCCTTAGCATCATAAGGCGTTGTCGGCATCACCACTTTTAACCCAGGCACATGAGCAAACCAAGCTTGCAGACTTTGGGAGTGCTGCGGCCCTTGGCCCCAACCCCGACCGATGACTAGGCGAATCACCAGGGGAACAGATGCTTTGCCACCAAACATATAGTGCCACTTAGCGGCGTTGTTCACCATTTGATCCATCGCCAGTAGCGCAAAGTCAACCCGCTGATGCACCAAAACCGGGCGCATCCCCGCCAGTGCAGAACCAATTGCCACACCAGTCATACCATTTTCAGCTAACGGCATATCCAGCACTCGTTCTTTGCCAAATTTCTCCCGCAGTCCCAAGGTAGTGCCAAAAATGCCTTTAGGATCGGGAACCCCTTCTCCCATGACATAGACGGCCGAATCTGCGACCATGGTCTGAGTAAGAGCTTCTTTAATTGCCTGAGCAAAGGTTAGTTCGCGTTGGGTCATAGTCGGATTCATGCGTAGATATGCTGGAAGAGAATTTGCGGATCTGGGAATGGACTACTTTTGGCAAAGCTGACCGCTTCCTCTACCTCAGAGGAGATGACACCGATCATCTCGTCCAAGTCTTGTGCTGTCAGAATCCCTTGCTCTAGTAACTGAGCTTGGGTGCGTTGAATAGGACAACGAACTTTCCACTCTTGAAATTCAGCTTCCGTGCGATAGCCCAAGTCATTGTCGTAGTTCGGCCCACAATGTTCCCGCCACCGATATGTTTTGAACTCCAGAAAAGTTGGTCCACCACCACTCCTTGCCCGTTGCACTGCTTCAGCCGTCATTTGATAAACTGCTGCAACATCATTTCCATCCCCTTGAAAGCTGGGAATATTGTGAGACTTGGCTAGAGCATACACTTCTCGCCCTAGGGGTTGTCGTTCGCTCATCCCCGTGTACACAGAGTACAAGTTGTTTTCGCACACAAAAACCACAGGTAGATTTTTTAACGCAGCGAAATTAGCACTTTCATGAAAAACGCCTTCTTCTGTGGTGGCTTCTCCGAAGAATACTACCACTACTTTGTTTAATCCTTGCATGACGGCTCCCAGAGCAGCGCCTACCGCCACAGGTATTGTGCCGCCGACAATGGGAGCAGAACCCATAAATCCGGCCTCCAAATCGATCAAGTGCATCGACCCTCCTTTACCTTGACAGCAACCGGTGGCTTTACCGTACATCTCAGCTAAAAAAGCTTTTAAGTTGCCTCCGGCTGCTAAATAGTGACCGTGAGCTCGGTGATTGCTAAAAACGGCATCAGTCGGGTAAAGCGTGGCACAAACGCCAGCGGCGATCGCTTCTTGACCGATAGATAAGTGTATCGGGCAGCGCATTTCCTGTTGAGGATAAAGTTCAACAATTTTCTCCTCTACCAGGCGGATGCGGAGCATGGAGAAAAATAGTTGTTTGTGCAATTCGGGAGGCATGGTTATTTTACCTGAAAATTATAGACAAATAGGATACGCTTAATTGCCAACCATTTACTTACTTCAGTTTAATTTCTTGCATGACTTTAATATTGTAATAAAGGCTATCCGTCATCGGATTGGGAATCAAATTAGCATCAAACGCCTTCACCAAATCTTGCACTGCATCTTCAATTGTGTGCTGCGGCACAAACCCCAGTTCTCTCTTAATCTTCTCCGATGAAATGTGATAAGAGCGGTTGTCATTGGTCGGCGTGCTGACAATCTCTACTTGTTTTCCTACCACATTTCGCACCATTTGAGCAATTTGCATCACCGTATGATTTTCATAACCCGCGTTGAAAATCTTGCCGTCGATCGCATCATCAGGCAATTCCAGCGACTTGATATAAAGGTCGGTCATATCCTGGATGTGAATATTTGGTCGTTTTTGGTCGCCACCAAACACCGTAATTTTACCATTATTGACAGCGTGGTTAGTGAGAATATTCACTGTCAAATCCAGCCGCAAACGAGGGGAATAACCGCAGACGGTTGCCGGCCGCAGAATCAACGTAACAAACCCCGGTTCGCGGTTTGCCAGCAACACATCCTCGCACATTGCTTTATACTTGGAATAATCTGTTAAAGGTTGCAGTGGCAGTTCTTCGCTAACATTTTCGGTTTCTTTGATGCCGTACACGCTGGAGGAAGAAGCATAGATAAACCGTTTGACTCCACTGTTTTTGGCGACATCTACTAAGTCAACAAAAGCATCGTAGTTAATCGATTTACCGAGGTCTGGGTCTAATTCAAAACTCGGATCGTTGGAAATGCAAGCTAGATGGATAACAGCATCGCATCCGGGTAGAATTTTTTCGAGGAGTGGGCGATCGCGAATATCTCCCTTAATCTCTTCCAAACCGGGATGGCCTTTGACGGAGGATAGAACATCTTCTCCATAAATGTACAAATCCACAACCTTAACTCGATATCCAGCTTGAAGTAGTTTAGGAACTAGAACAGCCCCCACATAACCCGCTCCGCCTGTAACTAAAACCTGTTGCATTTGATTCACCCTAAATTATTCAATTACTTTCAACTTGGTTAATAGACATTTCTAAAAATTCTTGTGGGGTAGGCATCTTGCCTGCCCTTTACAGGCTTTTGGGGAAATGTCAAATATATTAATTATCCCACTAAATGCGTTCCATTCAACTTTTTTGACTGCGGATAATCACTCTCATTTTGGATTAAGTTAATAATTTCTGGCATTGACGAAACTACCGTTATTTGCTCGTAAAATGGAAGTTTAGACAATTCTTGCTGTTCCTGTATTCCATAGCCAGTTTCAACTAGAAAGGCTTTCATCCCCAACTGCAAACCAGGCTCTAAATCCCTGAGTCTATCCCCGATCGCCCAGCATCGCGTCGGGTCTAAACTATGGTCGGCTATCGCTTGGACAAATAACCCAAGTGACGGCTTGCGACACTCACAGACGTAACTATACTGGATAACTTGACCTTTCGGGTGATGGGGACAGTAATAAAAATCGGCGATCGCCCCGGTCGCAGCTTCAGCATCCCGCCGCATTTTATCATTAACTGCCTCCACTGCCTCCACTGGGAAATAACCCCTAGCCACTCCCGATTGATTAGTCACCACCAATACTGAGATGTCCTGAGTCTTCAGGAATTTTAGTGCCTCCAGCACTCCCGGAACCCACTCAATTTGGTCGGGGTGGCTGAGGAAGTGGCTATCTTGAATTAGAGTACCATCCCGATCGCACAAAATTGCTTGCGGCTTGCTAAAAGATGGCATCTTTATACCTTTAACACGGTGGTAGCAAATTTCAACAACCGAGCTTTTTCTACTGGTTCAGCATTCCCAAGAGTATTAGCCGCGATCGCCCCAGCCAAATTCCCTAGTAGCGAACCAACTGCGATCGGTAATTCCAACTTCGCACTCAAGCTAGCCAGAGCAAAAAACGCATCGCCCGCCCCAATTGTATCCTTCACCGCCAGCGTCATTGCCGGACTCAAATCTTCTTCTCCTTTGCCATTGATTCCCAACGCTCCCGAAGAACCTAAAGTCAGCCATCCTTGCTGAGCATCTAGATTTTGAAACAAGCCTTTAAGCAGATAATTGTGGTCTCCGTAACGGCTAGAAAAAGCTAAACGTAGTTCTTGTTCGTCCAAGCAAAAAACATCAGCTCGGCGGTACTTAGTAATTAAGTTATAGCCGTAATTTGCACTGTTTGTTTGGCAGTTCAAAGCCAAAAATCGAGCTTCACTTTGAACTAGATCCATGAGTTCAGTATCCAGCAATCCATGTCCGTAATCTGCAACCACCACCATGTCATAATCCCGAATTGTTTTCCGCAAACGGTCTAACAAATTTTGGCGCTGATTGGGAGCAGGCCCTTCTTCTTGCAGCTCATTAATAGAGAAAAGCTTGGTGTAATCATCCCTCATGCCCTGGCGCTCAATGTAACGGCGTTTGGTTGTGGTTGCCGCACCATTTTCATATTGCAAATCTAGCCGAATACCACCATTTATATTATTCAAAATCAAGCTGTGAATGTCTGGCTCATTGCCCACAACACCAGCCACGGTTACAGAGTCTACAAAACTAGCAATGTGGCGAGCAATAGCCAAAGAACCTCCTAAATGCTGGTCTTTTTTCAAAAAGCGAGTCGAAATAACTCTGCCTTTAGAAGTCAAACCCTGCACTGTACAGTGAACAAATTCATCAATAATTACGTCCCCCAACACTAAGACTTTGAGCTTTTGCATCGCATCAACGCCCTTGCGAATTGCCTCAAAAGGGTGTTGCTGGGTTAATTGAATGGCATAGCTTTTGATATGTGGTGGCAACACATCGGTGTAGTTATTCAGCAGCTTCGTTGAGCTAAAAACAATCTCGCCTGTATAGCGAATTTCTCCGCCGTAAGCTTGAACTCGATCGGCTTCCCGGTCAATATTTTTAGTAACATCTTGACTGTGGTCAGCATATTCGTGACCTTTGCAGTAAAAATTTGGCTGAACTCGATCGAGTACATCTAAAGCTGTGGCAACAGGAGCCAATAACACATAGTCTACACAAGCTAAAGAGGCAAGAGAATAAAGTCGCAAATCGTCCGAAAAAACCGGTCTCCCAGGGCCTCGGTTGACATAAGGAGCTGCGGTAATGGAAACTACCAAGACATCTCCTAAAGCTTTGGCTTCTTGCAAGTGGGCAATGTGACCGGGGTGAAGCAGGTCAAACACCCCATGACAGAGAACTACCTTGCGGTTCTGTTCTCGGAGATTAGCAAGCACGTCTTTACAAGTTTCAAAATCAAGATATTTTTCTGTGTTTTTTGTCAGCATCTGTGAACTAAATTGTGTAATTTCTAACTCAGACAGGCTTGCCACCATACAAGACTCGATCATCCCAGTTTTTATAAATATACCAGGTGATGTTCGCGATCGCCCGTCTACAAACTTGGGTCTGACATGAACTAACTTTGTTCACCCAAACCGCAGCAGGTTTTATTGATGCGACACTATCCCTGAACACTTTTAATCGCTCAGCTACAAACAGACTATTATCCTAATAATGCCCGTCTTATTAGATCTTTCAAGTGGCTATTTTAAACAGAAGACTAGGATTTAAGACTAATGTTCCCGCCACCTGAACCTAGATCCGCCCTACTTGGGTTTTAACAGCCAGAACACGCTGGATCAATTCTTTCCATTCCAGCGAATTGCTCAAGGAGTTCGTATCAAAATACTCACCTTTTTCTAAAGAAAAGCGACCAAAATTTTCTAACCAATTCATTACTGTTTCTGTTCGTGAGAAAGGCGTACAATTCAAGGATTTCTGTAAAGAACGAGACATTCCAGTCCTATCGTTGTTGCGATAAGCATACCAGGCTTCCCAGACTAGAACGCCGTACTGCACCTGATTGCTTTGATCTGGATTTTTGACCGTATTTTCCTCAAAACGCGATCTCTCTAATTCCCCCGCAGTTTGGTGCAGTTGTGACTGAGACTGTTCCAATGCTTGCCGAGTTTGATGGTGTTCGGCTTGGGATAGTTCCAATGCTTGCTGAGTCGAGTGCAGTTGTGACTGAGACTGTTCCAATGCTTGCCGAGTTTGATGGTGTTCGGCTTGGGATAGTTCCAAGGCTTGCCGAGTTTGATGGTGTTCGGCTTGGGATAGTTCCAAGGCTTGCCGAGTTTGATGGTGTTCGGCTTGGGATTGTTCTAATTCTTGCTGAGTCGAGTACAGTTGGGACTGCGACTGTTCCAATGCTTGCCGAGTTTGATGGTGTTCGGCTTGGGATTGTTCTAATTCTTGCTGAGTCGAGTACAGTTGGGACTGCGACTGTTCCAATGCTTGCCGAGTTTGATAGTGTTCTGCTTGGGATATTTCTAATTCTCCCAGAATTTGATGGTGTTGGGCTTGGGATAGTCCCAATTCTTCCTGAATTTGATGGAGTTGAATTTGTATTAATTCGCAATCTTCCTGAGCCTGGTACATTTGCGACTCAAATCGATCGCGATCTTCCTGAGCTTGATAAAGTTGAGCTTGGGTTAATTCCAACTCTCCCTGAGTTTTGTAAAGTTGTGACTGGGATATTTCCAAATCGCTTCTAGTTTGATGTAGTTGGGGATGAACTTTTTCCAATTCTTCCTGAGCTTGATATAGTTGCGACTGCAATCTATCGCACTCCTCCTGAGTTTGATAAATCTGAGCTTGCGCGAGTTCCAATTCTCCTTGAACCGGATAAATTTGACCTTGGACTACTTCTAACTCTTTTTGAGTTTGATTCAATTGGGTCAGGGATTGCTCTAGCTCTGCCTGAGTTTGATATAATTGCGACTGTGACTGCGCCAACTCTCTTTGACTCTGATGCAGTTGGGATTTGCACTGTTCAAACTCTCTCCGTTGTTCGTAGGTCATATGGTAATATAAATCTGTTGGTTCTACATTTAAGTTAAGATTAAAGTCGCTTGAAACCTTGGATAATTCTATTATTGCAATTGAATTTGCCTGTGACCAAGGCCATCCGTATTCGCTATCCCTAAGTTCGAGAACATCTACTTCTCTCCAAAGCATATAATGCTTATCGTCTGCTGTTTCTCTATCTATTAGCTTTAAATAGTTGGCGGATATGGCATCTTTCGGAATGGCATATTTTTTCCATAAAACCTCTAAATACTCTTTGCTAAACTGAATGTACCATTCTGCATCTGTAAGTCTGCCAAAAGGAACGGTTATCAAGGCTTTTCCATTCATAGCCAGCAGATCGTATATTTTGGCGATCGCCTTCAAGGGACCTTCGAGATCGCGCGACTGTGTTTTTTCGCCATAGCCTCCCGAAGGATCTCCGGCTTGCCCTATGTGTTCTACACTGGAAATTGATACTATTGCATCATATTTTTCCGCTGAGGGCAGGTCCATCAAATCTTCATTTTCTACACCGAGGTCTACTTCAAATTTATCTATAATTCGTCTCGTTCTCACACCCATATTTTCGCTCAATGAGTTTTCATAGTGAGAGAGTACGTTGCCCACTTCTAGGATTTTTTGAGTATTTTCCCGATTGGCAATAAAATCAAAAGCGATAGAAATTTCTACTGCTCTTTCTGTCGGATTATTAAATTTTATCCGATTGTAATATAGCTCTTTACCTTTAAAAGTAAAGGTTCTTGTCCACTTACTCATTTTTTCCTCAAAATGCAAACTCTCAAGTTATCTGGCACAGCTAACGATGAAAATATGGACGGCTGGACAGTAGTGTAAAATTTAGCGTTCAACCAGCGATTATATTTAGCAATAGCAGCACAACTTAATAAAAGTTAGCGTTCTTACTCCATATTTTCACCCCATCCTATTGGCTCAAATTCCTCGACGATCGCGCGAAACTCCACCCAACGGAATTGCTAAAACTCCCATTCGCCCTAGGGCAACCTACTGCCAAAATTGTTTTCCAGAAACCTACCACAATTTCGAGTCCGTTTTGCCCTCGCCCCCAATGAACTGCCATCACCACCCACGAACATACCAGACCGCAGGCCCTCTCAGGATGTTCCCACATGGATTCTATACAAACTTTCCTTTGCCTCCGCAGACAAGCCAGATGTCACTGGTTCCCAGGCTCTTCCGGGAAACCCATGTCTAGAGGTCTTGCCTAGCTTGGATCGGCCGCAATTTCGAGGCAGAGCCTCTGGTTCTGCGTTACCAGGCAGAGCCTGGTAACGAGTAGACGAGTAGACGAGTAGACGAGTAGACGAGTAGAATGAAACCACCCCCCCCTGCCCCCCCCAAGGGGGGAGATAGGAAGGGGGACTTTGACTTCTTCTAGTCCCCCCCAAGGAGGGAGATGGGAAGGAGGACTAGGTTTGACTTTAAGTTGTCACCAATTGGCAGAGCCTGGTAACGAGTAGAGGGAGTAAACGAGTCGAAACAAGTCAGGCTTTTAGCCTTCCCATCTTTGGGCGACTAATTCAGCCAAGTCAACAACTCGCTGACTGTAGCCCCATTCATTGTCGTACCAAGCCAAAACCTTTACCATGTCGCCATCCATCACTAGGGTCAAGCTGGAATCTAGAATGGAAGAAGCATCACTGCCTCGATAGTCGCAAGAAACTAAAGGTAAATCGTTGTACTCCAAAATTCCTTTCATGGAGCCTTCGGCTGCTTCCTTGAATACTTGATTTACTTGCTCGGTGAAGGTCTTTTTCTCTACCTGAGCGACAAAATCAACTACGGACACATTGGGAGTGGGTACGCGCATGGCAATGCCATTTAGTTTGCCTTTCAATTCTGGAATCACCAAAGCCACAGCTTGAGCAGCACCAGTAGATGTCGGCACAATATTCATGGCAGCAGCCCGTGCCCGCCGCAAGTCGCGGTGGCTAGCATCCAGCAAGCGTTGGTCGCCTGTGTAGCTGTGGGTAGTGGTCATCATGCCCTTGACGATGCCAAAATGTTCGTGGAGCACTTTCAGCACTGGAGCTAGACAGTTGGTGGTACAGCTAGCATTGCTGATGACTGTGTAGTCACTGTGCTTGTAGTTATGGTGGTTGACTCCCATCACGTAGGTTCCCACTTCTGGGCCTTTGCCAGGAGCGGTGATCAGCACTTTTTTAGCGCCGGCGGTGATATGCTTTGAGGCTCCAGCTTGGTCTACAAACACGCCTGTTGATTCAATAATCAGATCGATACCCCACTCTTTCCAAGGCAAGTTTAGGGGATTGCGATCGCTCACGCATTTAACTGTCTTGCCGTTAAGAGTTATGGAATTTTCATCGGCACTGATGTCCACACCCTTCAACGTTCCCATCATGGAATCGTATCTCAACAAGTGAGCATTACTTCGGGGATCGGAAGTGTCATTAATAGCTACCAACTCTAGCTCGCTGTTTTCTCTGCCCAGCCAGCAGCGCGCAAAACTGCGCCCAATACGCCCAAAACCATTGATCGCGACTCGAATCACCTTAGTACCTCCTAACGATGGCAGTCCCTAATTTAGGGTAAAATTTTGGAAAAATTTAAGAATTGACTATGAAACAAGATCATACCGCAAAGGCCGATCCTTTCTAACTTTTTGTCTATAATGAACAATCAGTTAAATCCAGTTATAGTGTCAGCTCTGGTAAAGCTGATGGTTAACAATATAAGTCCTTACGGCCTCTGGGACTAAATGCCCGATCGCTCGACCTTGACTACAGTAACGACGGATGGCTGTGGAAGAAACCTCGATCGCAGGCATAGCCAAAACCTGCCAGCGAATCTGCACTCCCCTCAGACTCATTTTTTGGGCTACCACAGCACAAACTGTATTTGTCTCCAGCATCTTGTCCGCGGCAGCATCCATCGACACTTCCGTCTGCAACTCCTCAAATCCCCCTGTCCGGCGTCCCGCCACCAACCACTCACACAACCGCCCAATTTCCCCACACCGCGGCCATTTGGGTAAAGTTTGGAAAGCATCAGCACCAATAATCCAGTAGAGCTGAGCCTCTGGATACAAATTTTGCAAATACAGTACAGAGTCGATCGCCCCCGCCGCAGAGGGATTGGTATCTAGGGGTAAAAGTCCAAAATCCGGTCGCTGTGCTGTCGCCAGAGCTACCATTTCCCGTCTTTGTTCAAAAGTTGCCAAAACACTGTGCAGCTTGTGACCAGGAGTGCGATCGACCGACCAGACTACGCGATCGAGACCAAATTGACAGACGGCTCTGTTAGCCATCCACAAATGCCCCCAATGCACCGGATCGAAAGTCCCCCCCAAAATCGCTACTTTTTCCATACAAAGTGGTAGTCTTGGTAAATCTTTGTGGGTTTCACCCCACATCGGGCGTAAAAATATCGCGGGGCCATTGCTGCCGTATCCCAGCACAGCAAGAGGATGGGTAAAAAATATACAGGAATATGCGATCGCCCAAAATTCGTCTGTTGCCCCAGACCCCCAAAGCCCATCCTCGCTAAATTGCAAATTAAGAGATGTCAGGAACCTCACCCTAAAGGCGTGAGGCTGGAAAGAGAAATCTAGAAAGCCATCCTGACGGGCCTCAGTCCTTCGCGGACTAGGTTTTGAGAGTCATGACACCCGGAGGATGCGTAGCTAGTCAAGAGCTCTGTCGCTAGTAGTTAAACAGTCTTAAGGTAACAGAGTCAGTGCTGCTAGCCGTGCGCAAGCTCACTAAACTTTGGCGAAGCTAACTTTACCCGAAAGGGATTGGAGACAATCATATCTCCGCAGAGGGGCAACCATACCCCTCTACCCCGCAAGGGGAAAATGTAAAGCCGTCCACTGAAGGCGATGCACTCAGCTTCGCCGAAGTGACTGGGTTTCTACCCAATTTTCTGATGACTGTTCCGGAAATCTACTCGGTACCAAGTCATATAGGATACAAGAAAAGTATCTCTACCAATCCCAAAATCGAGGGACTAGCAGAGAATTTTGTACAAAAATATATAGCGAAATGTATCCTGAAAAAACAATTCTTGATATCATATCGCGTGTGATTGGCGTGGTGTGGTGCGTGAGGAGCGAAAATGCCGAGTTCAGTTGATTTCAGTGGTAAACCATTTCATTTCATCGGCATTGGTGGAATCGGAATGTCAGCCCTTGCCTATATTCTAGCGAAACGTAACTTGCCTGTGTACGGTTCGGATATTAAATCGAGCCACATAACTGAGCGCTTGCAAGGAATGGGAGCTCATATTTTTTGGGGTCAAGACGCTAGCAATTTTGAACTATTTCAAAAGCCGACACTTGACCATAGTCCCGCAGGTCAGCCTCCAGACAAACCCGTATCCTCCGTAGGGGAAAGTTGGGTAGGGGCTTCTGTGGCGACAGCCGAAGCTCTCCCATCCCATGGGAGTGACCAAAGAGCTAGGTCGGTACTGGGACTGCCCCAAGTAGTATGTTCGACGGCAATTCACCAGGGAAATGCCGAATATATAGCTGCTTTAGATTTGGGCTGTCCGATTTTTCATCGATCGGATGTTTTGGCAGCCTTGATTCAAGATTACCAAAGTGTTGCCGTAGCAGGTACTCACGGTAAAACTACCACTAGCAGCTTAATCGGCTTCATGCTGATGACCGCCGGTCTAGACCCGACCATAGTCGTAGGAGGCGAGGTAAATGCTTGGGAAGGGAATGCTCGCTTGGGGGAGGGCCCCTACTTAGTGGCGGAGGCTGATGAATCCGATGGTTCCCTTGTCAAGTTGGTAGCCAAAATTGGCGTGGTGACAAATGTGGAACTGGATCATCCAGACCATTACGATACCCTCGACCAGGTAATAGACACATTTAAGGTGTTTTCCCAAAACTGCCAAACTTTGGTGGGCTGCATTGATGACCAAATTGTCAAAGACTGCCTCCAACCAAATATTACCTACAGCTTGCAGCCAGATAGCGGTGCTGACTACACGGCCGATGATGTCCTGTACGGTGCCGACAGTACCAGGGGTCGGATTTGGGAACGAGGTGCTCTCCTGGGGGAAATGGAGTTGAAACTGCTAGGCAAACACAATCTCAGCAATGCCCTAGCGGCGGTAGCAGTGGGTCGATTGTTGGGGTTGGATTTTGCGGCGATCGCCTCTGCGATGGCTGGCTTTGAAGGGGCGCGCCGCCGTTTTGAAGTGCGGGGTTTTCACAATGACATCCTGTTTGTGGATGACTACGCCCACCATCCTAGCGAAATTCGTGTCACCTTGGCTGCTGCTAGGTTGCGTATAGAAGGTAGCGAAGTAAATCCTAAATCGGGAAGAGTGGTTGCCATTTTTCAACCTCACCGTTACAGCCGGACTTTGACTTTTTTGCCAGAATTTGCCCAATCTTTTACTGATGCTGACTTGGTGGTTACTTGCGAGATTTATAGTGCTGGGGAACCCAATTTAGGACAAATTAGTGGGCAAATGGTGGCTGATTTAATTGCTAAAGAAGGGCAACAGGTGGAGTTTCAGGCTTCCTTGGAATCAGTAAGTAAGTTTTTAACCCAAAGTTTGCAACCGGGGGATTTGGCTCTATTTTTGGGTGCTGGAAATCTCAATCAGATTATTCCAGAGGTGATGGCTTTTTATCAAGCAGCCGATCGCCCGCATTAGCTAGCTCCCGTGGGATCGAAGGACTTTCATGGCGGTGCAGACAGTACCGAAACTTCTGTGTGCCTAGTAGTTCGTTTCCTACTGACCAAAATCAATAAATACACTCTCAACCAATTCTTTGCTCGAAGGTATTTTAAGGAATTTCAAAATGGTGACTATCTCGAATGACTCCTCTGTTAAGGGCTATCGGCGAGTTTATTCTCCTATTTCTTTGGGGGGAACTGACTGCAAGATTAACTCTCAAGTGTCTTTGGCAAGCATGACTTCCTTCCGAGTCGGTGGGCCAGCAGAATGGTACGTTGCTCCCCGCAGTATAGATGCTTTGCAAGCCAGTTTTGCTTGGGCTGACTCTGAGGGGTTGGCTGTGACTCTACTGGGTGCAGGTTCTAATTTGTTGGTGAGCGATCGGGGTTTGTCCGGTTTGGTCGTCGGTACTCGATACTTGAAACAGGTGAGTTTTAATCCCGAAACAGGTCAAGTAACTGCCGGGGCTGGGGAATCTATTCCCCGTCTCGCTTGGTTGGCTGCTAAACGGGGCTGGAAAGGCCTGGAATGGTCTGTGGGTATACCGGGGACTGTGGGAGGTGCTGTGGTGATGAATGCCGGGGCACACAGGGGCTGTACAGCGGATATTTTGGTGAATGCTCGCGTTCTCTCACCAAGTGGTAAGGTAGAAATTCTGACTCCCCAAGAGTTGGGCTACCGTTATCGGACTTCGGTGCTGCAAGGGGGCGATCGACTCGTAACAGAAGCCACTTTTCAGTTACAGCCGGGATTCGATCGATCGGCCGTAATGGCAGAAACTAACAATAATTTCAGCCAGCGGCGGACGAGTCAACCTTACCACTTGCCTAGCTGCGGTTCTGTTTTCCGCAACCCCAGTCCGAAGGCGGCAGGCTGGTTAATTGAGCAAACTGGACTGAAGGGATATCAAATTGGCGGGGCTCAAGTAGCTCAACGCCATGCTAATTTTATTCTTAACTGTGGGTCGGCAACGGCTAATGATATTTTTCAAGTGATCCGCCACGTTCAAGAGCAAGTCCAGGATCGGTGGTCGCTATTGTTGGAGCCAGAAGTTAGAATACTGGGAGAGTTTCCGTTATAAAGCGGGCATGATCTTAAATTAGGGATTACGTACGGTCGGGCAGACCGAAACTTGGGTGGAAACCCTCAACGCTTGTGGAGAGGACGATCTCTACTGATGCTGGAGAAATTCTGTGTCAGCAAGTCGCCTCAACGAATCAAGAATCTCAGTGTCTTTACACCTGAGAGCAATTAATTTATCGCGGTTGGCTAAACCGTGAAAGCTTGCTGAGGGATAGCCGCTCCCATGCTCCCGATGAAGCAAGAAGCAAATGTCTAGACTTGTCTAGTATTTGTATAGCAGTGCCACAAGTAATCAACCAACGGCACACTGTTTTTAATTGAGCATCGCTGAGTAGTTATGACACAACCTGGAAAAGGATTTGGCTTCGGCCTGGGCAAAATGAAAGAACTAACTGAAGCTTTCAAGAAAGCTCAGCAGGTTCAAGAAGGAGCTAAGAAGCTTCAGGAAGAGTTGGATCAAATGGAAATTGAGG